>NZ_LZKV01000022.1:0-1126 GCF_001672995.1 Mycobacterium sp. 1482292.6
AGGCCGCCGAGTTTGTCCACCGCGCGGCGGCGCAACAGGACCGTCTCCACCAGGATCGCGGCGCGGTCGCCGAATCGGGCGCGGGCGGCGGCGACGTCGGCGACCCGGGTGGCGTCGGTCAGCACGAGCCGGGCGACCTCCGCCAGCGCCGCGGCACCCGCGGCCGACCGCAGGTAGCCGACGTCTTGCGCGCTGAACCGCAGCCCACCACTCAGGAGGGTTTGACCCCGGTCACCATCACGTTGTAGTACCAGCCCTTCGGCACCACACGGCGCCACACGTTGGCGTCCACCCAGCTCAGCGTCTTCCAGCCGTTGAAGGCGAACTTCGCCCAGCCCCAGCCCAGCCGCCCGGGCGGCACCGACGCCTCGAAGGTGCGCACCGGCCAGCCGAACATCGCGGCGGTGAACTCCTCGCTGACGGTCCGCACCTGGGCGGCCCCGGCGTTGGCGGCCATCCGCTCCAGGTCGCCCGGGGTGAAGGTGTGCAGGTCGACGATGGCCTCCAGCGCCGCCGCCCGCGACGATTCGTCGAGCTCGGCCTGCGGGCGCCGCCAGCTGCCCAGGCCGGGCAGCTTGGTGACGTTGGTGGCGATGCGCCAGGTCAGGGTGGACAGCTCGCGGGCGTAGACGTCGCCGGCGCTGGTCGGCTCGCCGGCGAAGACGAACCGGCCGCCCGGGCGCAGCACCCGGATCACCTCGCGCAGCGACAACTCCACATCGGGGATGTGGTGCAGCACCGCGTGGCCGACGACCAGGTCGAAGGTGTTGTCCTCGTACGGGATGCCCTCGGCGTCGGCGACCCGGCCGTCGATGTCGAGGCCCAGCGACTGCCCGTTGCGGGTGGCGACCTTGACCATGCCCGGCGACAGGTCGGTCACCGATCCGCGCCGGGCCACCCCGGACTGGATCAGGTTGAGCAGGAAAAACCCAGTGCCGCAACCCAATTCAAGGGCCCGGTCGTAGGGCAGCTCGCGCCGCACCTCGTCCGGCACGATGGCGTCGAAGCGGCCCCGCGCGTAGTCGATGCAGCGCTGGTCATAGGAGATCGACCACTTGTCGTCGTAGGTCTCGGCTTCCCAGTCGTGGTAGAGCACCTGGGCCAGCTTGCTGTCGTGCCGGGCGGG
>NZ_LZKV01000023.1:0-5109 GCF_001672995.1 Mycobacterium sp. 1482292.6
GCGGAAATACCCGCCCAGCCGATCGGTCGGCTCACTGGCCAGGCGCACCGTTTGCAGCAACTGCGGCGTCAAACTCGCATCGCGGTCCCGTAACCCGAACGGATCAGGACCAAACCGGTCCTCGGCAACCGGACCGCGACCCGAACGCTCCCGCTCAAGCTCAACCACTCGTGCCCGCTCCACCAGCGCCTGCACTAACGCGTCGCTTGCCCTGGCATCCTCATGGGTGCCACGGGACTCAAGGTGCTCCGCTGACCGCGACCCCCCATCACTGCTGGCCGCTGTGCGCGCCGGCCCGCTAACCTCTGAACCGGCCTCTGGCACGCCCTGCGTCCGCCAACGGTCAAAATCGCTGTGCCTGTCCGGCAATTCGGTCATCAGTCGGTCGTCGCTACCCCCCGACCCGAGATGCCCATCATCCGACGGGGACGATTCATCCTCGTCATGTGGAACGAGCGAAGCCGACCGAAGATCCCTATAGCCGGGCTGACGCCGGATCACCCGAGGACTTCGAGAAACACTTGGCGCACCTTGAACCGGGCCCGATCGGCGCGGGCCGTCACTATCCTCACCAGGCGGATTCATCGGTTCCTGCGAGCCGAACGGTCTTTCGGTCATCGATGCGACTTCATCGGCACTCAATAGCCGCGCACCGTCGGGCAGGCCGATCCCCTGGGTCAGCGGCAACATCGCCAAGGCGGTGGCGTTTGTCGGGTCCACCGCCAAGGTGCCGCGTTGGGGATCAACAAAACTGACCCCACGCTCATCAACCACACCGACATAGACATGGTTGATCTCGTCGCCGCCACCCACGGCGATCAACGCCATCGCACCCGGGCCCGCAGCACCCAACACCGAAGCCGCCGAAGCGAAATCAGCAATCCGCGACACCTGATGCTCGTCGTCGCCCAACCCCAACGACTCACGGTGGAAATTAACCAGATCCACACCCAACAACGGCTCGGTATGCGGGGCTTCAAACGAGCGACCCTCCCGCTCAGAAAGCACAAACGCAAACGCACTCATCACACAATTGGTGATCGCCCCACCAACATCACGCTGCGGATTCACCTCGACCAACCACGGATACCGCTGAACCAGCGACTCCGACGTATGCCCGCTGGGCAACACCGGCCCGACCGGCTCAACCGGCACCGCACCAAACCGTTTGCCCCCCAAATGAAACGCCGAAGCAACCTTTCGAACCCTCTGCCCAAGGGTGGGCACACGCGATACTTCCAGCTGCTTGAGTGCCGCTCCCACCATCTTCAGAATCTGGCCCTCCGCCCCGGCGGTAAAGCCGTTCGCATGCCCGCGGCGCAGCGGCTCGGGCAACTCCTCATAGGCGATCAAAATCCAGTCATCAATGTCGGGGGGAAGGTCATTGAAGGTTTTAAGGAGCTTTGTTCTGATCCGACGAGCCAAGGAGTCGACGTCCTTTGGCGGCAGCCCAGCAGCCCCGCCCACATCAAGCGGCTCACCCCGGCCGCGCCACACTGTTTGGAACCGTTCCCAGCCCACCGGATCCTGCAAAGCGACCAGACGACGTACCTCGAACTCCACCTGTTTGTCGACGGTGCGGCTCCAACCAGACTTCAGATAGTTTGCCCGCACGTCCGCGGGGATCTTCCAGTAGGCGTGCTCGTAGGCCGCCTCGATATCCGCGGTACCCCATTCGGCATCCCTGCGCAGCAGCGAATCCCGCAGCCTGCTGTCGACCCGCGCGACGGTTTTGTTGAAATCGACAGGCCGCAACGCGTCTTTGTAACTGGGGTTCGTCGGTATTCCCAACTGCACAAGCCGATCACGCACCGCCGCATACCCGGACTCGAGGCGAGAGCTACGCTCGGCCCGCTTCGGCTCGGGCAGCCTCTCGTAGGCCATAGCGATCCAGTCATCAACGTCGTCGGGAAGCTGGAGGAATGCGCGCTCTAGCCTGCGGTGGATGTGGTCGAGCAGCTTGTGTTTAGGGGGCAGGCCAGCAGAGCCCCCGACGTCTCGCGGTGGGCTGTCGAACGGCGCCACGCGCCCGCCGGCTCGCCCCAGCTCTTCCCGCACACGGTAATCCACCTCCCTCCACAACGTCGGGCTCCACCCAGATCGCTCATAATTGCGACGCAACTCCCCCGGGAGCTGCGCAAACGCGTCGTCAAAGGCTCGACCGATCCGATCGTCAACATCCTCGGGCAGTTCGACGCCGCCCGCGGTCTGCAGCCTGTATCGGACCCGCCCGACCGTTTCCTGAAGCTGCAGAACGTGATTACGCACCCTCCGGCGCAACCTCTGCTCAAGTTCGGCCCCAGGGCGGGCGCCCTGGCTCATCAATTCGTCGTAAATGCGCGCAATGCGGTGCTCAACATCGTTCGGCAATTTCGCACCGGACTCGGCCTGCAAGCTTTCTTGGACCCGGGCAACCATTGCCTCCAGACCGCGAAGGTGCCCACCCACCTCGCGAGACAACGTCTGCTCGAACACACCCCGCTCCGGGGCACCCTCGCCGGGCAACGTCTGCTCGCTTAGGCGTGACCCGTAATAAACGCGCGCAACGGCGTGCTCAACAACATCGGTCGGCAGCCTATGGCCACGCTCGGTCTGCAGCCGGTCTCGGACCCGGACAACCATTGACCCAAACTCGCGAAGATGCTCACCCACCTCGCGAGACAACATCTCCTCGAGCACACCCCGCTCAGGGGTACCCTCACCGGGCAAGGCCTGTTGGCCCAGCCCTAACGTGTCATAGCTGCGCTCGATACGATTCCCGACATAGTTCGCCAGCTCGCCGAACTCACTTGCCAGCGCGCTATGAACGCTCGAAACGAACTCTTGAAAACCAGGCGGACGGCGGTAACGCGGAGGCCTATCCCCAATATCTGCATACGCCGGAAGCTCCTCCCCACTCTGGGCAGGCGACAACGGCGCAGCTTGCTGCTCATATTGCGGCGGCGCCACCTCGTCGCCCTCTCGAACCGACCCGGCCACAGCATCACTAACACCAGCTGGACCGAAGTATTCAAGAGCATCATCGAAGCCCTCGGCCGCAACATCCGGTGGCGCCGATCCCGAACGTCCCAACCCCGAGCCGAACGGTCTTTCGGTCATCGATGCGACTTCATCGGCACTCAATAGCCGCGCACCGTCGGGCAGGCCGATCCCCTGGGTCAGCGGCAACATCGCCAAGGCGGTGGCGTTTGTCGGGTCCACCGCCAAGGTGCCGCGTTGGGGATCAACAAAACTGACCCCACGCTCATCAACCACACCGACATAGACATGGTTGATCTCGTCGCCGCCACCCACGGCGATCAACGCCATCGCACCCGGGCCCGCAGCACCCAACACCGAAGCCGCCGAAGCGAAATCAGCAATCCGCGACACCTGATGCTCGTCGTCGCCCAACCCCAACGACTCACGGTGGAAATTAACCAGATCCACACCCAACAACGGCTCGGTATGCGGGGCTTCAAACGAGCGACCCTCCCGCTCAGAAAGCACAAACGCAAACGCACTCATCACACAATTGGTGATCGCCCCCCCAGCATCACGCTGCGGATTCACCTCGACCAACCACGGATACCGCTGAACCAGCGACTCCAACGTATGCCCGCTAGGCAACACCGGCCCGACCGGCTCAACCGGCACCGCACCAAACCGTTTGCCCCCCAAATGAAACGCCGAAGGCTGCAAAATCCGCGTCGGCCTAGGCTCCGCGACTGGAGCCGATGGCGCCGCCCCGGGCGTACCGTGCGCATCCGGCGGGATCGATTCAATCGGCGCGCTGGATGGGCCTCCCGATTCCGCCCCGTGCTCAGACACTCGTTCGGCAAAGTCCGGGCCGTGGCCCTGTAGCGGGGGGTTTGCCGTGCTGGACTCCGACAGCTGGGAGTCATGTGTGTGGTCGCCGGTTCGGGCGGGCAGCTGCGGGACGGGCGGGGGCCCATCGGCCTTCGCCGAGTCAGACGGGGGCAGGTCGGTATGGGGCCGGTTCGCCGTGTCTGTCTGATGTGTGCTCGACGTTCCCGGCGGCTCAACGCCGTCCTGCGGCGCACCGAGCGCCGCGGCGGTGGTAGGCCCCCCCGACGCCGCCCTCACGCGGTCTTGATAGTCCAGTAGAAGAGAATCTGGATCTTCGATGTCTAATTGCGCCAGACCGTCGCGCGCGGCGTCGAGCCCTCCACTGGTCGAGCGAGCATGCTGTTCATCGGTCGAAGCGTCCGGCGCAACCGAACGATTGAACGCCTCAACGAACCGGTCCCACGCCTCGAGCCGTCGCCGCGACCGATTCTCTGGCAGCTTGCCCCGACCTTTCTCCGAAAGCGCAGCATCGGCACGCTCATCTAGGTGCCGGCCCCAAGCCTCACGCTGGTCGCCCGACAGCAGCCGAAGAAGACCCGGCGACTTCTCCTGTCTGCCAACAGATTCGACAGGCGCACCCCCGCCACCCTCAAGGACACCGACCGGGCGTTGATCACGCGGCGGTGCGGCCTGTCCGTTACCCGACGAATCATTGCCAGCGGGCCCCCGGTCGCTGTCAGTGCCGGTCGCTGCGAGGGAATCGGTGCCGGCGGCTGCCGAATCGGCATCCGCGTGCGCAGGCATTTGTTCGGCAAAGTCCGGGCCGCCCTGTAGAGGCGGGTTTGCCGTGCTGGACTCCAACACCTGGGAGTGATGTGCCGAAGAATCGTCGCCCGGCCCGGTGCCGCGGCCATGATCAGCGCGACCACTGACGCCCGACGTTGCTGGGGTGCTGTGGTTCTGTTCTGACTCCTCATCACCGCCGCCCCGGAACACAATCGACCCGCCCCGTTCGGTTGCGTCCTCTGACGGGGGTGAAGGCGTGAGCGTTGCTGTCCAGCGGATCACGACGCCCTGAGCATGCCGCGAGGGCAGGGCGGCGCTGGGATCACCTTCTGCGCGGGACGGTTCCTGGCGGCTTATCGCCGACGCATCAAGCAGTTCGCCCAGGTGCGCGCGCACCAAGGTGGCCCGTTGGGGGTCGGCGCCCTCGATCCACACCTCGACCTGGCGGCCGCTGTGTGCGAGGTTGCGCAGATGATCGGCCAGCGCCCCCATGTCCGGCATCGCCGATTCCAGGTCGCGCCGCCCCGGGTCAAC
>NZ_LZKV01000024.1:0-746 GCF_001672995.1 Mycobacterium sp. 1482292.6
CCTGGGGCTGGCCGAGCGGCTCGCCGCCGAACGCCGCCGCTACGTCGAGGTGTTCTCCGCTGGTCAGGGCGATGGCGTGGGGCGTCGGAACGGCGTCCGTCGAACTGGTCATGCAGGGCAGCCTAACGGCCGCCCGGCACGACAGCAAGCTGGCCCAGGTGCTCTACCACGACTGGGAAGCCGAGACCTACGACGACAAGTGGTCGATCTCCTATGACCAGCGCTGCATCGACTACGCGCGGGGCCGCTTCGACGCCATCGTGCCGGACGAGGTGCGGCGCGAGCTGCCCTACGACCGGGCCCTTGAATTGGGTTGCGGCACTGGGTTTTTCCTGCTCAACCTGATCCAGTCCGGGGTGGCCCGGCGCGGATCGGTGACCGACCTGTCGCCGGGCATGGTCAAGGTCGCCACCCGCAACGGGCAGTCGCTGGGCCTCGACATCGACGGCCGGGTCGCCGACGCCGAGGGCATCCCGTACGAGGACAACACCTTCGACCTGGTCGTCGGCCACGCGGTGCTGCACCACATCCCCGATGTGGAGTTGTCGCTGCGCGAGGTGATCCGGGTGCTGCGCCCGGGCGGCCGGTTCGTCTTCGCCGGCGAGCCGACCAGCGCCGGCGACGTCTACGCCCGCGAGCTGTCCACCCTGACCTGGCGCATCGCCACCAACGTCACCAAGCTGCCCGGCCTGGGCAGCTGGCGGCGCCCGCAGGCCGAGCTCGACGAATCGTCGCGGGCGGCGGCG
>NZ_LZKV01000025.1:0-9555 GCF_001672995.1 Mycobacterium sp. 1482292.6
CGCCGTCGGCTCGCATGGAGGTGCCCGCTCCGCCCGCGATGTGCATCAGCTCGAAGCGCGCATCGACTCGCTCGCGTCGCGGAACTCGAAGTTGATGGAGACCCTTAAAGAGGCTCGCCAGCAACTGCTTGCGCTGCGTGAGGAAGTCGATCGGCTGGGGCAGCCGCCCAGCGGCTACGGCGTCCTGCTCGGCACGCACGAGGACGACACGGTCGACGTGTTCACCTCCGGCCGCAAGATGCGGCTGACGTGCTCGCCGAACATCGAAGTTCCCTTGCTGCGCAAGGGGCAGACGGTCCGGCTCAACGAGGCCCTGACCGTCGTCGAGGCCGGCACGTTCGAATCGGTCGGCGAAATCTCCACGTTGCGTGAGCTCCTGGCCGACGGGCACCGGGCCCTGGTCGTCGGGCACGCCGACGAGGAGCGCATCGTGTGGCTGGCCGAGCCGCTGGTCGCCGAGGACCTCCCGGAGGGGCATCCCGACGCGCTGAACGACGACACCCGGCCGCGCAGGCTGCGGCCCGGCGACTCGCTGTTGGTCGACACCAAGGCCGGGTACGCCTTCGAGCGGATCCCCAAGGCCGAGGTCGAGGACCTGGTGCTCGAAGAGGTGCCCGACGTCAGCTACGAGGACATCGGTGGCCTGACCCGCCAGATCGAGCAGATCCGGGACGCGGTGGAGCTGCCGTTCCTGCACAAGGAGCTGTACCGCGAGTACGCGCTGCGCCCGCCCAAAGGTGTGCTGCTCTACGGTCCGCCCGGTTGCGGTAAGACGCTGATCGCCAAGGCCGTGGCCAACTCGCTGGCCAAGAAGATGGCCGAGGTGCGCGGCGACGACGCCCGCGAGGCCAAGTCCTACTTCTTGAACATCAAGGGACCCGAGCTGCTCAACAAGTTCGTCGGTGAGACCGAGCGGCACATCCGGCTGATCTTCCAGCGCGCCCGCGAGAAGGCGTCGGAAGGCACACCGGTGATCGTGTTCTTCGACGAGATGGACTCGATCTTCCGCACCCGCGGGACCGGCGTCTCCTCGGACGTCGAGACCACCGTCGTCCCGCAGTTGCTGAGCGAGATCGACGGCGTCGAGGGCCTGGAGAACGTCATCGTGATCGGCGCCTCCAACCGTGAGGACATGATCGACCCGGCGATCCTGCGGCCCGGCCGTCTGGACGTGAAGATCAAGATCGAGCGGCCCGATGCCGAAGCGGCACAAGACATCTTCTCGAAGTACCTGGTCGAGACGCTGCCGGTGCACGCCGACGATCTCGCCGAGTTCGGGGGCGACCGTTCGGCTTGCATCCGGGCGATGATCGAAAAGGTCGTCGAGCGGATGTACGCCGAGATCGACGACAACCGGTTCCTGGAGGTCACCTACGCCAACGGTGACAAGGAAGTCATGTACTTCAAGGACTTCAACTCCGGCGCCATGATCCAGAACGTCGTCGACCGGGCGAAGAAGAACGCGATCAAGTCGGTGCTGGAGACCGGGCAGCCCGGTCTGCGCATCCAGCATCTGCTGGACTCGATCGTCGACGAGTTCGCCGAGAACGAGGACCTGCCCAACACCACCAACCCCGATGACTGGGCGCGGATTTCGGGCAAGAAGGGCGAGCGGATCGTCTACATCCGCACCCTGGTCACCGGCAAGAGCTCGAGCGCATCGCGGGCCATCGACACCGAATCCAACCTGGGCCAGTACCTGTAGGGCTCGGCGCCGGCTGAGCCCGTGGGGCTCAGTCGGTCACCAGCGAATAGCTGTTGGTCAGGTTGTCCTGCAGCACCTGGGCGGGCCGCTGGGTCGTGTCCACGCGCAGTTCTTCGGTGAGGACCCGCGGTTGATACGACCACCCGGCCGGCAGGTCGAGCCGGTCGGCAAGGCCCGGTAGGTCGTCGCGCGACAAGGTGGCGTCGGCGACCTGGCTCCAGGTCTGCATCACCCAGTGCCGGCTCTGCGGATCGATGAGTTCGAACACCTGCTGGCCGGCGTTGAAGACGAACACCGTGTGGCGACTGACCGTGTTGGGGACATATGGCGCAGGGTTCATCGACGACAACAGCACGGTGGCCTGCTGGATCATCTCGATGCCGCCGAAGGACTTGGTGATCTGCGGCCCGCGGGCCTGTTTTTCGATGGCGTTCATCAGCCAGTAGCGGGGACCGTTGAGCAGGGCTGCGGCCGCGCCGTGTTCGGTGGCGATGGCGTGCGCGTCCAGCGCCGACCACAGCTCCTGGGGACAGTCGTTGAGCGGGAAGCTGTTGTAAACCGTTGCCTGTGGGCCCGCCTCGCCGGGAGTTACCAGGAGTACCTCGCCATAGCGCTTCCCGGACAGGTCCAGTGCGTGTTTACCGACGGCGCGGCCGGATTCGGGGGCGGACACTCCGGTGAAATTAATCACTGGTACCGGTGCCGTCAATACGACGGACGGCGGGCCCGGCGGCGCCTCGATAGCGGTTACGCGCCACCAAAGTCGTCTGCAGGTCGTCGATCAGCGGGTCGAGAAAGGTGGACCGGTACTCCGCGTCGCCCGCCGCGCGGGCGCTGATGTACATGAACGTCAGCGCGCCGAGGAACAGGGTCATGTGGATCAGTGAGTCGGGCACCGGCAGCGTGAATCCGAGCACCGTCGCGCGGCTGGTGTAGGTGTGGGTCCACTCGTTGAGCAGGTCGGGGCTTCGCCGGGTGAGCACGAACGGCAAACCGCGCTCCAAGAACCAGCTTTCGGCGGCGGCGCCCGGCGCGGCTCGGCGGTCCGGAGCGCGGCCGCGAAGAAGCTCCATGCCGGGTCACCCTACGGCCGGCAGCCCACCCGCGGCGGCCGTATCGAAAGGGTTGCCCGACGGGCGGTTTGCGGACGTCGGTCGGGCCGCGGGCTCGCCCGGGCGAATCGCATCGGCCGGCTCCCGCGCGCCCCGCCGCGCGGGCCACTTCGTCGCCCGGCCTACGCTTAGGTCATGCAACGGATTATCGGAACGGAGGTCGAATACGGCATTTCATCGCCATCGGACCCGACAGCCAATCCGATCCTCACGTCGACGCAGGCGGTTTTGGCGTATGCGGCCGCAGCGGGCATCCAGCGCGCCAAGCGCACCCGCTGGGATTACGAGGTGGAATCGCCGTTGCGGGATGCCCGCGGCTTCGACCTGAGCCGCTCGGCCGGCCCGCCCCCGGTGGTCGACGCCGACGAGGTCGGCGCGGCCAACATGATCCTGACCAACGGCGCGCGGCTCTACGTCGACCACGCGCATCCCGAATACTCCGCCCCCGAGTGCACCGACCCGCTGGACGCGGTGATCTGGGACAAGGCCGGCGAGCGCGTCATGGAGGCCGCCGCACGCCACGTCGCCAGCGTGCCGGGGGCCGCGAAACTGCAGCTCTACAAGAACAACGTCGACGGCAAGGGCGCGTCCTACGGGTCGCACGAGAACTATCTGATGTCGCGGCAGACGCCGTTTTCGGCCATCATCGCCGGGCTGACCCCCTTTCTGGTCTCCCGGCAGGTGGTCACCGGCTCGGGCCGGGTCGGCATCGGCCCCTCCGGTGACGAGCCCGGCTTCCAGCTGTCCCAGCGCTCGGACTACATCGAGGTCGAGGTCGGCCTGGAAACCACGCTCAAGCGCGGCATCATCAACACCCGCGACGAGCCGCACGCCGACGCCGATCGATACCGGCGGCTGCACGTCATCATCGGCGACGCGAACCTCGCCGAGACGTCGACGTATCTGAAGCTGGGCACCACGGCGCTGGTGCTGGACCTGATCGAAGAGGGCCCGGCGCACGGCATCGACCTGAGCGACCTGGCGCTGGCGCGGCCGGTGCATGCGGTCCACGCCATCAGCCGCGACCCGTCGCTGCGCGCCGTCGTGGCGCTGGCCGACGGCCGGGAGCTGACGGGGCTTGCGCTGCAACGGGTTTACCTCGATCGGGTGGCCAAGCTGGTCGACAGCCGCGACCCCGATCCGCGCGCGTCCGACGTCGTCGAAACCTGGGCGCACGTGCTCGACCAGCTCGAGCGCGACCCGATGGAATGCGCCGAAATACTCGACTGGCCGGCTAAGCTGCGCCTGCTCGAAGGGTTCCGGCAGCGCGAGAACCTGAGCTGGTCGGCGCCGCGGCTGCACCTGGTGGACCTGCAGTATTCCGACGTCCGGCTGGACAAGGGCCTCTACAACCGGCTCGTCGCGCGCGGTTCGATGAAGCGCCTGGTGACCGAGCATCAGGTGCTCGAAGCGGTGGACAAGCCGCCGACGGACACCCGCGCCTACTTCCGCGGTGAGTGCCTGCGCCGATTCGGCGCCGACATCGCCGCGGCCAGCTGGGACTCGGTGATTTTCGATCTGGGTGGTGATTCGCTGGTCCGGATCCCGACGTTAGAGCCGCTGCGCGGCAGCAAAGCCCACGTCGGGGCGCTGCTGGACTCGGTGGACAGCGCCGCCCAACTGGTCGAACAACTCACCAGCTAGGTGCCGGTTAACCCAGGGAACGTCGGGGTCGACCGGTAGGCTAGGAAAGACCAACGGGCAGTGTGGCTTGATCGGTGAACAAGCCATTCAACGGGCCCAGACAACGCAGGAGGCGGCGATGGCTCAGGAGCAGACCAAGCGTGGCGGTGGTGGCGACGACGAAGACGATGTCGCCGGCAGCACCGCCGCGGGCCAAGAACGCCGGGAGAAGCTAGCCGAGGACACCGACGATCTGCTGGATGAGATCGACGACGTCCTCGAGGAGAATGCCGAGGACTTCGTTCGCGCGTATGTCCAAAAGGGCGGACAGTGACCTGGCCTTTCTCTGATCGCCTGTCCACCAATTCCGCACTTCCGGGCTACGCACCTCCAAGAAGCCTCGCTATAGACCTCTCGTCGTTTGCTGATCTGTTGCGTCGGCAGGCGCCGGAGTTGCTGCCGGCGAGCCTGTCGGGCACGCAGTCCGATGGCGCCGCGGGGCAGCTGCCCCACGGCACCACCATCGTCGCGCTGAAATATCCCGGCGGCGTGGTGCTCGCCGGCGATCGGCGTTCGACGCAGGGCAACATGATCGCCGGGCGCGACGTCAAGAAGGTGTACATCACCGACGATTACACGGCCACCGGCATCGCCGGCACCGCCGCGATCGCGGTGGAATTCGCCCGCCTGTATGCGGTGGAACTCGAGCATTACGAGAAGCTCGAGGGCGTGCCGCTCACGTTCGCCGGCAAGGTGAACCGGTTGGCCATCATGGTGCGGGGCAACCTGGCCGCCGCGATGCAGGGTCTGATCGCCTTGCCGCTGCTGGTGGGCTACGACATCGATGCGCCGGATCCCGAAGGCGCCGGGCGCATCGTGTCTTTCGACGCCGCCGGCGGCTGGAACCTGGAAGAGGAGGGCTACCAGTCGGTGGGGTCGGGATCGATTTTCGCCAAGTCGTCGATGAAGAAGTTGTACTCGCAGGTCACCGACGCCGACTCCGCGGTGCGCGTCGCCATCGAGGCGCTCTACGACGCCGCCGATGACGATTCCGCCACCGGCGGACCGGATCTGGTGCGCGGCATCTACCCGACCGCGGTCACCATCGGCGCCGAGGGAGCGCTCGACGTGCCGGAGAGCCGCATCGCCGAATTGGCCCGCGAAGTGATCCAAAGCCGTTCGCGCGCCGACACTTTCGGCCCCGATGGTGGTGAGAAGTGAGCTTCCCGTATTTCATCTCGCCCGAGCAGGCGATGCGCGAGCGCAGCGAGCTCGCGCGCAAGGGCATCGCCCGGGGCAAGAGCGTGGTCGCGCTGGCCTACGCCGGTGGTGTGCTCTTCGTCGCGGAGAACCCGTCGCGGTCACTGCAGAAGATCAGCGAGCTCTACGACCGCGTCGGCTTCGCGGCCGCCGGCAAGTTCAACGAATTCGACAACTTGCGCCGCGGCGGAATCCAGTTCGCCGACACCCGCGGGTACGCCTACGACCGTCGTGACGTCACGGGCCGGCAGCTGGCCAACGTCTACGCGCAGACGCTGGGCACCATCTTCACCGAGCAGGCCAAGCCCTACGAGGTGGAGCTGTGCGTGGCCGAGGTCGCGCACTACGGCGAGAGCAGACCGCCTGAGCTGTACCGGATTACCTACGACGGATCGATCGCCGACGAGCCGCATTTCGTGGTGATGGGTGGCACCACCGAACCGATCACCACGGCGCTCAAGGACTCTTACGCCGAGAACGCCGACCTGCGTGAGGCCACCCGCATCGCCGTCAAGGCCCTGCGGGCCGGCAGCGAAGCGTCGAATGGCGACCAGGCAGCCCTGGACGTCGGCAGCCTGGAAGTCGCCATCCTGGATGTCAACCGGCCGCGACGGGCGTTCCGGCGGATCAACCGCGCCAGCCTGGAAAATTTGCTGCGCGAGTTGGATTCCGACGGCCCGGCAGGCGACGGCGAGGAATCGAACGGGGAATCCGCCGACTAGGCATCGCTCGGCGCGGCCCACGCCGCCGGTGCCTATGTTGCTGTTGGTGCCCAAGGTGCGGGTGAGCCGCGAAGAGTCGCAAGGTCCGGTGCGGGCGGACGGTCGCCCGGTGCGGCCTCCCGAAGGCGTCCGCGTGGCCTCCGGAAAACTTCGTCGGATTGATACGCGCGGCTTGCTCACCGTCCCGGTCGGACAACCAGTACGCTCGATTACGTGCAGCGACGAATCATGGGCATCGAGACCGAGTTCGGGGTCACCTGCACATTCCATGGGCACCGGCGGCTCAGCCCGGACGAGGTGGCCCGCTACTTGTTCCGCCGTGTCGTGTCCTGGGGCCGCAGCTCCAATGTTTTCCTGCGTAACGGCGCCCGCCTGTACCTCGACGTCGGCAGCCACCCGGAGTACGCCACCGCCGAGTGCGACAGCCTGGTGCAGCTGGTCACCCACGACCGGGCGGGCGAATGGGTGCTGGAAGACCTGCTCGTCGACGCCGAGCAGCGGCTGGCCGACGAGGGCATCGGCGGCGACATCTACCTTTTCAAGAACAACACCGACTCGGCGGGCAACTCCTACGGGTGCCACGAGAACTACCTGATCGTGCGGGCCGGTGAGTTCTCCCGGATCTCCGATGTGCTGTTGCCGTTCCTGGTCACCCGCCAGCTGATCTGCGGCGCCGGAAAGGTCTTACAGACCCCCAAGGCCGCGACGTTCTGTCTTTCCCAACGCGCCGAGCACATCTGGGAAGGCGTTTCCTCGGCCACCACCCGCAGCCGGCCGATCATCAACACCCGCGACGAGCCCCACGCCGACGCCGAGAAATACCGGCGGCTGCACGTGATCGTCGGCGACTCCAACATGTGCGAGACCACCACCATGCTCAAGGTGGGCACGGCCGCTCTGGTGCTCGAGATGATCGAAGCCGGCGTCCCGTTCCGGGACTTCTCGCTGGACAATCCCATCCGCGCCATCCGCGAGGTCAGCCACGACATCACCGGTCGCCGGCCCGTGCGGCTGGCGGGCGGGCGGCAGGCCAGCGCGCTGGACATCCAGCGGGAGTACTACACCCGCGCCGTCGAGCACCTGCAGACCCGCGAACCCAACGCGCAGATCGAGCAGATCGTCGACCTGTGGGGCCGCCAGCTCGACGCGGTCGAAAGCCAGGACTTCGCCAAGGTGGACACCGAGATCGACTGGGTGATCAAGCGCAAGCTCTTCCAGCGCTACCAGGACCGCTACAACATGGAGCTGTCCGACGCCAAGGTCGCCCAGCTGGACCTGGCCTACCACGACATCAAGCGCGGACGCGGCGTCTTCGACCTGTTGCAGCGCAAGGGGCTGGCCGCCCGCGTCACCACCGACGAGGATATCGCCGAGGCGGTCGACAACCCGCCGCAGACCACCCGGGCGCGGCTGCGCGGCGAGTTCATCAGCGCCGCCCAGGCCGCCGGCCGTGACTTCACCGTCGACTGGGTGCACCTCAAGCTCAACGACCAGGCGCAGCGCACCGTGCTGTGCAAGGACCCGTTCCGTGCGGTCGACGAGCGGGTCAAGCGCCTGATCGCAAGCATGTAGCCGCTCCGACGCGCCGGCGCGACGCGGATGGCCGGCGGAAGCGCCAGACGAGGACCATCGAATAACCTGGAGCCAATGGCGACGTCAAAAGTCGAACGGCTGGTGAATCTGGTCATCGCCCTGCTGTCCACCCGCGGTTACATCTCGGCGGAGAAGATCAGGTCGAGCGTGGCGGGCTATTCGGACAGCCCCAGCGCCGAGGCGTTCTCCCGCATGTTCGAGCGCGACAAGAACGAGCTGCGCGACCTGGGCATCCCGCTCGAGGTCGGCCGGGCCTCGGCCTGGGACCCCACCGAGGGTTACCGGATCAACCGCGACGCCTACGCGCTCGCACCGGTCGACCTGACCCCCGACGAGGCGGCCGCGGTCGCCGTTGCGACGCAGCTGTGGGAGTCGCCCGAGCTGATCACCGCGACGCAGGGCGCGCTGCTCAAGCTGCGCGCGGCCGGCGTCGACGTCGATCCCGACGCGCCCGTCGCCATCGCGTCGCCGGCCGGCGTGCCCGGCCTGCGCGGGTCGGAAGACGTCCTGGGAATCCTGTTGTCCGCCATCGACGCCCGGCAGGCGGTGCAGTTTCAGCACCGACCCTCGAGGGCCGAGCCATACGCCACCCGCACCGTCGAGCCCTGGGGCGTGGTCACCGAGAAGGGCCGCTGGTATCTGGTGGGCCACGACCGCGACCGCGACGCCACCCGGACCTTCCGGCTTTCCCGGATCGGTGCGGACGTCACGCCGATCGGGCCGCCGGGCGCCGTCACCGTGCCGAAAGACGTTGACCTGCGCAAGATCGTGGCCCAGACCGTCACCGAAGTGTCGGCGGGGCCGACCGTCGGGCGGGCGCGAGTGTGGGTGGCCGACGGGCGGGCCACCGCGCTGCGGCGCGCGGGCAGGCCCGTCGATGCCCGCCAGTTCGGCGGTCGCGACGGCGAGGTGATCGAACTCGACATCTCCTTCGCCGACCAGCTGGCACGGGACATCGCCGGCTACGGGCCCGACGCCCTGGTGCTCGAACCGCAGTCCCTGCGCGACGACGTGCTGGCCCGGCTGCGCGCGCATGCGGGCGGGGACGCCGTCGGGGCGGGGCAACCGCCCGGCCGCGGGGGAGTGTCCGCGTGACACGCGCCAGCGACGATGCAGAGCGCGGCGATGAGGCGGGGGCACCTCCCGCTTGCGGGGGAGAGTGGCGCCAATGACTCCGATCTCCACCCGGCTGATCCGGCTGTTGAACATGGTTCCGTATTTCCAGGCCAATCCCCGGGTCACCCGAGCCAAGGCGGCCGCCGATCTCGGGGTGTCGGCCAAGCAGCTCGAAGACGACCTGAACCAGCTGTGGATGTGCGGGCTGCCGGGCTACTTTCCGGGGGACCTGATCGATTTCGAGTTCTCCGGGGACACCATCGAGGTGACCTTCTCCGCGGGAATCGACCGCCCGCTCAAGCTCACCTCGCCGGAGGCCACCGGGCTGCTGGTCGCGTTGCGGGCGCTGGCCGACATTCCCGGCGTCGTCGACCCCGAGGCCGCGCGCAGCGCGATCGCCAAGATCGAGGGCGCCGCCGGGGCC
>NZ_LZKV01000026.1:0-2361 GCF_001672995.1 Mycobacterium sp. 1482292.6
GGTGGCCAGGTTCGCCTGCCCGCGGCCGCGGACCGTCTTGAGTTCGGTGTAGGACACCATGCCCGACAGCACCACCGCGACGGCGACGTAGAGCAGGGTCACGATGCCCAGCGACGCCAGGATTCCCCGCGGCACGTCGCGCTGCGGGTTCTTGGTCTCCTCGGCCATGGTGGCGACGATGTCGAACCCGATGAACGCGAAGAACACGATGGACGCCCCGGCCAGCACGCCGTACCAGCCGTAGTGGCTGCTGTGCGCGCCGGTCAGCAGCGACAGGACGGACTGGTCGATGCCTTTGGCCTCGCGACCGGCCTCCGGCTTGGGGATGAACGGCGAATAGTTGGCGCGCTTGATGTAGAAGACGCCGACCACCACGACGAAGAGCACCACCGACACCTTGATCGCGGTGACCACCGCGGAAAACCTTGATGACAGTTTGGTGCCCAGCGCGATCAGGGTCGCCACGCCGCCGACGATCACCAGCGCCCCCCAGTCGACCTGGGCCCCGCCGAAGCTGGCCGTGCCGCCGGCGAATCCGAAGACCGTGCCCAGATAGCTCGACCAGCCCTTGGCCACCACGGCGGCGCCGATCGCCAGTTCCAGCACGAGGTTCCAGCCGATGATCCAGGCCAGGAACTCCCCGAAGGTGGCATAGGAGAAGGTGTAGGCGCTACCGGCCACCGGCAACATCGAGGCGAACTCGGCGTAACACAGCGCGGCCAGCGCGCAGGTGCCCGCCGCGATCACGAACGACACCCAGATGGCCGGGCCGGTGATGTCCCCGGTGGTGGACGCGGTGACCGTGAAGATGCCCGCGCCGATCACCACCGCGACGCCGAAGACGACCAGGTCTCGCCAGGTCAGGTCTTTACGCAGCTTGGTGTCCGGCTCGTCGGTGTCGGCGATTGATTGCTCGATCGACTTGGTCCGCCATCGATTGGCCATGCATCAGCCCTTTCCCAACGCTGGGAGCCATTGGTCCGTCACAGTACTGGGTACTCTCCGCCAATGCCGGACAGCACAGCAACGGCCAGGGATCACGCCGTAGTCATCGGCGGGAGCATCGCCGGCCTTTGCGCCGCGCGGGCGCTCGCCGAGGCGTATTCGCGGGTGACGGTGTACGAACGCGACGAATTGCCGGCCGAACCGGCGAACCGGGCGACGGTGCCCCAGGACCGGCACCTGCACATGCTGATGGCGCGCGGGGCCATGGAATTCGAGGACCTGTTCCCCGGACTGCTGGACGACATGGTCGCCGCCGGTGTCCCCAAACTGGAAAACCGGCCCGACTGCATCCACCTGGGCGCCGCGGGCCACGTGCTGGGCACCGGCAGCACGTTGCGCGACGAGTTCACCGCCTACGTGCCCAGCCGCCCGCACCTCGAATGGCAGTTACGCACGCGCGTCCTCGGCATCGACAACGTGACAGTGGCGCGGCGCTCGGTGGCCGAGCCGCGCTTCGACCCGGCGCGACAGCGGGTGACCGGTGTGCTGCTGGATCCCGCCGGCCCGGACGGCGGCGATCAGGAGTTCGTGGCCGCGAACCTGGTCGTCGACGCGGCGGGCCGGGGCACCCGGCTGCCGGTGTGGTTGGAGCAGTGGGGATTCCAGCGTCCCGTCGAGCAAGAGATGAACATCGGCATCCATTACGCCACCCAGCAGTTCCGCATCCCCGACGGGCTGATCGCGGAGAAGGTGGTGGTCGCCGGCGCCTCTCACGACGAGTCCCTGGGCATGGGCATGCTGTGCTACGAGGACGGCACCTGGGTGCTGACCACGTTCGGCGTGGCGAACGCCAAACCGCCCAAGACCTTTCCCGAGATGCTGGAGCTGGCGCACCGGCTGCTTCCGGACCACTTCAACGCCGCCCTGACGCACGCCGAACCGCTGGGCGATCCGGCGTTTCACGCCTTCCCGGCCAGCAAGTGGCGCCGCTACGACAAGCTGGAGCGCCTCCCGGCCGGCATCCTCGCCTTCGGCGACGCGGTGGCCAGCTTCAACCCCACCTTCGGGCAGGGCATGACGATGACGTCGCTGCAGGCCGGTCATCTGCGCCGGGCCCTGCAACTGCCCGACGACCAGGTGGCCGCGGCGCTGAACCGGGCCACCGCCAAGAGCACCTTCCCGGTGTGGACGATGAACGCGATCGGCGACGTCACGTTCCACCACGCCGGCACCAAGGGAACCATCCCCTGGTGGTGGCGGCCCTCCGGGGCGCTGTTCGACCAATTCCTGGGCGCCGCCGAGACCGATCCCGTGCTCGCGGAATGGTTCCTGCGGCGCTTCTCGCTGCTGGACAGCCTGTATATGGTTCCGCCGCCGCGGATCATCGGCCGCGCCATGGCGCACAATCTGCGGCTC
>NZ_LZKV01000027.1:0-16362 GCF_001672995.1 Mycobacterium sp. 1482292.6
GCGGTGTAACCCGCCGCCATATCTCTGGGCATGGATATCCCCATGCTTCGAAGATGTTTGGCGATCGTGCCGGCCGCTCGGGGCGCGCCGGTGCGAACACCTCGATGCCGCCGTTGGCCTCGCGAACCATCAATGCAGGCAAGGGCTTTGGCGCTATCGGCAATTGATGGGTGATCACCTGGCCGGTGGGCGAAAACGACGTGGTGTGGCACGGGCAGCGCAGCGTGTCGTCGGGTGCGTCGAACCACAGCTTGCAACCCTGATGCGTGCACACTCCCGAGACGGCCTGGACTTCGCCCGCGACCCGGCGGACGAATCCGGTCACCGAGCCGAGGTCGAAGGCGTGCATGACGCCGTCGGGCACATCAGAGCTGGCCGCCACGCGCTGCCAGCTGCCCTCGTTGGGCGTGAGTTGCCCGGCCGCGACTTCGGGACCGTGACCGTCGCCGCCGCGGCCGAGGATCAGGGCGCGATCGACGGACACCGCGGCGACCGCCGCCGTCGCGGCGGCCGACGTACCGACGATCACCTGGCGGCGCGTGCTGCGACGGTCCGGCGCCGGTTCCGTTGGCGCACCGGACATTTGCTCGGCGAGGCGCCGGTGCAGGTCGGTCAGGAATTCCTGGCGGGGCGCGTCACCACCCTCGCGCGCCGCGCGCAGCTCGATCGCCGTGCGCAGCTGAGCCGCCTCGAAGTCGTCGGGCGCGAACGGCCGGGGCCGGCGCCCCCGCAACAGATCGTCGACATAACGTCGCAACCCTCGCGCATTCATGGCTGGCCCCCATCGTTGACCTGGGCCGCCAGCCGCAGGGCGCGGTGCTGGAGCACCTTGGCATTGGCCACGCTGATCCCGAGTTCCGCGGCTGACTCCTTGATCGAATGGCCCTGCAGGAAACGCGATTCCAGAATCCGGCGGTAGCGGTCCGGCAGGCTGTCCAGAACCCGGGCAACCCGCTGCGGCGCGGTACTGATGGCGTCCTGGCCCTCGGCTGGTTGTTCGATGTCCTCGATCGAGGTTATCTCGCGCCCCAGCGTCTCGCGCCAGTGTGCGGCCAGCACCGTCCTGGCCGTCGCCCGCAGGTATGCGCGCACCTCGGCGACGCTCGCGGTCAGCCGCAGCGGCCGCAACGCCGCCAGGAACACCTCGGCGGTGAGGTCCTCGGCGTCGGTCTGGTTTCCGACGCGCGCGAACAGCGTGCGGTACACCCAGGTCGCGTTGTCGGAGTACACGGCTTCCCAGCTCGGGTAGCCGGCGTCATGGCCGTCCTCGGGCACCGCGCGCAGGGGTCGCGGGCCGACGGGCTCGTTTCTTGCCGCCACATGCCTCCTTCACCCGATGAATAGCGACTCGGGTTACACGGGCGCAGCGAGTGCGGCCTCGGCGGCCATGAGCTGGTCGAGCTTGGTGGCGGTGACCGAGAACACGGATTTGGCGATGCTCAGTATCCGCTCGCGCACCCGCGGCTTCGCCGACGCCGACGGCAGCAGGTGGCCGATCAGATGGCCGAACAGGTCCAGGCGCGCCGCCGACAGCCACGCCATCAGCTCCGGGTCGTCGAACCAGCGCAACTGATTGGTGTAGTCGGCCAGCGCCAGCCGCAACCAATCGAGGTCGGTGTCCGGATGCGGCAGGGGCACGCAGAGATCGTTTTTCACGGTGTCGTCACGGTATGCGGCCTCGACGTGGGCGATCAGCGCCGCGGAGAAGATCTGCTGGCAGCCGCGCACGCTTTGCAGCGTGATGGTCCCGGTGTCGAAAATCGGTGTAGCGGGCCGCTTTTCGGCGCCGTCCGCGGTGCAATCGATGTACAGTTCGTCGCCGCTGACCGCCACGGTGCCGCCCTCGAGCGTCAGCCTGCCCGCGTCGATCCGCAGGAGGTGACCCAGGCGCACCACGTCGGTGATGCGCCGCAGTTGCTCGAGCTCGAGCCGGGTGACGGTCGCGCAGCGATACATGGCGGGCCGGATCGCCGGATCGATCCGCAACAGCACGCCGGCGTCTTCGAGACGCGCGAACAGATCCCGCGCCGAGGCGGCGTCGTTGATCGCGCGCAGTTGTGCGGTGAAGCTGGCCTTGAGCTTGTCGGCGAACAGCGAGCCGGGCTGCATGGTTTCGCGGTCCAGCAGCCAGGAATCGCGGGGCACGATCCAGGTCAGCCGGTCCGGTTCGATCCCGTGACCGAGCAGCCACAGGCAGGTGTCGATTCCGGTCTTGCCGGCCCCGACGACAACGTAGCGCTCGTACCCGCCGAGCCGGGGCAGGTCGTTGGGCGCGACGCACGCGACGCCGTCGGCGACCTGGTACGGGGGGCGGCGCATCGCCGGGACCGTGACCCGCATGTAGGTGGCGTCGACGACGCGCCGCGTCACGTCGACGGCGTAATCGGCGCCGGCCAGCGTGCGGAACCGGCCTTGCCCACCGTATTGGCCGAGGTATTCGCTCATCGGGAAGTAGCTGACCCGCCCGGTCGGCAACCACTCGCGGCGCATGATGCGGTCGTAGTAGGCGCAGATTTCGCCGGCGGTCGCCAACTCGTAAAGCCCGTGGTTCCAACCCACTTGGTCGATGGTGTCGCTGCCGAGCCGCGACGAGTTGACGCCGTAGAAGGCCGAGGGCTGATGCAACCGCACGAACGGGTAGGCCATGGTCCAGTGCCCACCGGGCGCGTGCTGGCGGTCCACCACCACCACGCGGGCCTCCGTCTCGGAGACCAGCGTGTCGATGAACGCCATGCCCATGGCGCCCGCCCCGACCACCAGGTAGTCGGCCTCGATGGTGCGCATACCGCCCTCAGGCTAGACCGGCGACCACCTTGCCAAGGCCCGAACCGGGTTACTAGGATATCCAAGTATCCGCTTAAGCGCTCAACCACACCCGAGGGCCCCATGACCACACAGATTCCGCACTTCATCGATGGGCAGCGCACCGCCGGCCGGTCCGGCCGCAGCGCTGACGTCTTCGACCCGAGCACCGGGAGCGTCCAGGCCACGGTGCCGATGGCCGGCCAGGCCGACATCGATGCCGCGGTCGCCTCGGCCGTCGAGGCCCAAAAGGGTTGGGCCGCAACCAATCCGCAGCGGCGCGCGCGTGTCATGATGCGCTTCATCGAGCTGGTCAACGCCCACAACGACGAGCTGGCCGAGCTGCTGTCGCGCGAGCACGGCAAGACGCTGGCCGACGCCAAGGGCGACATCCAGCGCGGCATCGAGGTCATCGAGTTCTGCATCGGCATCCCCCACCTGCTCAAGGGCGAGTACAGCGAGGGCGCCGGGCCCGGCATCGACGTCTACTCGCTTCGCCAGCCGCTGGGCGTGGTCGCCGGCATCACCCCGTTCAACTTCCCGGCGATGATTCCGCTGTGGAAGGCCGGCCCGGCGCTGGCCTGCGGCAACGCGTTCGTGCTCAAGCCCAGCGAGCGCGACCCGTCGGTGCCGGTCCGGCTGGCCGAGCTCTTTCTGGAAGCGGGCCTGCCCCCGGGCGTGTTCCAGGTCGTGCACGGCGACAAGGAGGCCGTCGACGCCATCCTGAACCACCCCGACATCCAGGCCGTCGGGTTCGTCGGCAGCTCCGATATCGCCCAGTACATCTACGCGGGGGCCGCGGCCACCGGCAAGCGCTCACAGTGCTTCGGCGGCGCCAAGAATCACATGATCGTGATGCCCGACGCCGACCTGGATCAGGCCGTCGACGCCCTGATCGGCGCCGGCTACGGCAGCGCCGGCGAGCGGTGCATGGCGATCAGCGTCGCGGTCCCGGTCGGGGACAAGACCGCCGACCGGCTGCGCGCCCGGCTCATCGAGCGGATCAACAACCTGCGCGTGGGCCACAGCCTGGACCCCAAGGCCGACTACGGACCGCTGGTGACCGAAGCGGCCGTGGCACGGGTGCGCGACTACATCGCCCAGGGGGTCGACGCGGGTGCCGAGCTGGTGATCGACGGCCGCGACCGCGCCAGCGACGACCTGACGTTCGGCGACGCCAACCTCGAGGGCGGCTTCTTCATCGGTCCCACCCTGTTCGACCACGTCACCCCCGACATGTCGATCTACACCGACGAGATCTTCGGGCCCGTGCTGTGCATCGTGCGCGCGCACGATTACGAAGAGGCGCTGCGGCTGCCGTCGGAGCACGAATACGGCAACGGCGTGGCGGTTTTCACCCGCGACGGCGACGCCGCCCGCGACTTCGTCTCGCGCGTGCAGGTCGGCATGGTCGGGGTCAACGTGCCGATCCCGGTGCCGGTGGCCTACCACACCTTCGGCGGTTGGAAGCGGTCCGGTTTCGGCGACCTCAACCAGCACGGCCCCTCGTCGATCATGTTCTACACCAAGACCAAGACCGTGACGTCGCGGTGGCCGTCCGGCATCAAGGACGGCGCCGAGTTCGTCATTCCCACAATGGATTAGGCCGGCTGTTTCTCATGGCTTCTTTTACCCTCAACGACGACGAACGGGTGATCACCGAGACGGCCGCCGCGTTCGCCGCCAAGCGCCTCGCCCCGCACGCCCTGGAATGGGATGCGGCCAAACATTTTCCGGTCGACGTGCTGCGCGAATCCGCCGAACTCGGCATGGCGGCGATCTACTGTCGTGACGATGTCGGTGGCAGCGGACTGCGCCGCCTCGACGGGGTCCGCATCTTCGAGCAGCTGGCCATCGCCGACCCGACCACCGCCGCGTTCCTGTCCATTCACAACATGTGCGCGTGGATGATCGACACCTTCGGCACCGCCGAGCAGCGCAAGGATTGGGTTCCGCGGCTGGCGTCGATGGACGTCATCGCCAGTTACTGCCTCACCGAGCCCGGCGCCGGGTCCGACGCCAGCGCGCTGAGCACCCGCGCCGTCAAACAGGGTGGCGATTATGTGCTGGACGGCGTCAAGCAGTTCATCTCGGGCGCGGGTGCCTCGGACGTCTACGTGGTGATGGCCAGGACCGGCAGCGACGGCCCGCGCGGCATCTCGGCCTTCGTGATCGAAAAGGGCACTGCGGGGCTGAGTTTCGGCTCGCTCGAGGAGAAGATGGGCTGGCACGCCCAGCCCACCGCCCAGGTGATCCTGGAAGGCGTCCGGGTGCCGGCCGAGGCGATGCTGGGCGGCGCCGACGGCGAGGGCGCCGGGTTCGGCATCGCGATGAACGGGCTCAACGGCGGTCGGCTCAACATCGCCGCGTGTTCGCTCGGCGGCGCCCAGGCCGCCGCCGACAAGGCCGGGGCCTATGTCCGCGATCGCCAAGCGTTCGGGTCGTCCCTGCTCGACGAGCCGACCATCAGGTTCACCCTGGCCGACATGGCCACCGGCCTCGAGACATCGCGAATGATGTTGTGGCGGGCGGCCAATGCGCTGGACGAGGACGATCCCGACAAGGTCGAGCTGTGCGCGATGGCCAAGCGCTACGTCACCGACACCTGCTTCGAGGTCGCCGACAAAGCCCTGCAGCTACACGGCGGCTACGGCTACCTGCGCGAGTATGGTCTGGAAAAGATCGTGCGCGACCTGCGGGTGCACCGAATCCTGGAAGGGACCAACGAGATCATGCGGGTGGTCATCGGCCGGGCCGAAGCCGCACGGGTTCGCGCAACCGCATAGAAGGGTCTTTCAGATGACCGAACACCTGACGGTGGCCTTCCTGGGCCTGGGCCACATGGGTGGGCCGATGGCGACGAATCTTGTTGCGGCCAAACACGCGGTGCGCGGCTTCGATCCGGTGCCCGCCGCGCTGTCCGCGGCGACGGAGGCCGGCGTCACCGGGTTCGGCAGCGCCACCGACGCGGTGGCCGGGTCGGACGTCGTCATCACCATGCTGCCCAACGGGGAGCTGGTCAAACGCTGTTACGCGGAGATCCTGCCGGCCGCGCGACCCGGCGCTCTGTTCATCGACAGCTCGACGATCTCGGTCAACGATGCCCGCGAGGTGCATGCGCTGGCGGAGTCCAACGGCGTCGCGCAGCTCGACGCGCCCGTCTCCGGCGGGGTGAAGGGTGCCGTCGCCGGCACGCTGGCCTTCATGGTGGGCGGTGACGAGGCCGCGCTGCAGCGTGCGCGGCCGGTGCTGGAACCCATGGCGGGCAAGATCATTCACTGCGGCGCGGCCGGGGCCGGCCAGGCCGCCAAGGTGTGCAACAACATGGTGCTGGCGGTCCAGCAGATCGCGATCGGCGAGGCGTTCATCCTGTCCGAGAAGCTCGGGCTGTCCGCGCAGTCCCTGTTCGACGTCATCACCGGGGCGACCGGCAACTGCTGGGCCGTGCACACCAATTGCCCGGTGCCGGGGCCGGTTCCGACGTCGCCGGCCAACAACGACTTCAAGCCGGGCTTCGCCACCGCGTTGATGAACAAGGACCTGGGCCTGGCGATGGACGCGGTGTCCTCCAGCGGTGCGGCGGCGCCGCTGGGTACCCACGCCGCCGAGATCTATGCGAAATTCGCCGCCGACCACGCCGAAAAGGACTTCAGCGCGGTCATCGAGATGCTGCGCGGCAGCTGAGAACCGCCGGGCTCAGAAGTCACCGGCGTTGCGCCGCAACGTTTCAATGCACGCCGCCAGGTTCTGCGATTCCGTGTCGGTCATCCCGATGTCGGCGAACACCTGCTTGTTGAGGGTGACGGTGGCGTCCTCGACCGTGGAGCGACCCAGGTCGGTGATCGCCACCAGCGTGGTGCGCCCGTCGGTGGGGTGCGGCACCCGTTGCACCAGCCCGTCGGCCTCCAGCCGGCGGATCGCGTGGGTCACGCTGGTGACGTGGACCTGCAACCGGTCGGAGGCCTTAGTGATGGGCAGCGCCCCGGTCCGGCTGAATGCCAACAGCCGCAGCAGTTCATACCGGGAGAAGCTCAGGTCGTAGGGGCGCAGCGCCGTCTCGACCCGCGCCAGCAGGATCTGGTGCGCGCGCATCACCGAGGTCACCGCCACCATGCCCGGTGCCACGTCGCCCCACCCGGCGCGCTCCCAGTTGGCCCGCGCCGCGGCGATCGGATCACGCTTTTCCGGTTGTGATTGCGCCACGCCCCTTCTTACCGCACTTGGCGCCCGGGTGTGGCCTTTCCCAACGCCGAGAGCACCGCCGTCGTCGACGCTCGGCTGCCCACGGTGATCCGCGCGCCGCCGTCCGCGTAGTACCGCACCCGCGGCCCGCTGTCGCCGAAAACCTCACGCCACGACCGATACCGCCCGTCGCCGGACGGCAGATACATGAAATTCGCGTGCGCGTCGGTGGTGTGGATCCCCATCGCGCTCAGGCGGTTCCGCAGATGGCGGCGTTCGGCGGTGATCAACCGGATCCGGCGCAGCAGTTCGTCTTCCGCGTGATACGACGCCGCGACCGCGAGCAAGCTGGTGATCGCGATGCCGAACGGCAGCTGCTGGGACCACAGCGTCCGGGCCAGCTCCGTCGACGCCACCCCGTAGCCGATCCGCAGCCCCGCCAGCCCGTAGGCCTTGGAGAACGTCCGCACCACCACCACGTTGGGGAAACGCGCGACCAACGCCGCCACGTCGAAACGGTGCTCGACGGCGGTGAACTCGATATAGGCCTCGTCGAGCAGCACCACGGTGTCGCGCGGCACCCGGCGGAGAAACCGGAAAACGGCGGCCCTGGGCTCGATGGTGCCGGTCGGGTTGTGCGGCCGGCACACCACCACCACGCGGGCCAGCGCGGCCGCGTCGGCCAGCGCGTCGAGGTCGTTGTGACCGCGCTCGTCCAGCGGCACGAGTGACGGATTGAGCCGCGCCATCTGCGCGACGATCGGATAGCCGTCGAACGTCGGCGATGCCATCGCCATCGTGTCACCCGGCGACGTCAGCGCGCGCAGCGCCTGCAGCACGACGCCGGTCGCCCCCGCACCCAGCACCACCCGGTCGGCGGGCACACCGATGTGCGCGGCGATCATGTCGCGCAGCCGTTCCGGCAGGAACTCCGGATACCGGTTCGCCGCGCGAACGGACCGGATCAGCGCGGCACGGACCGCCGGTAGCGGGGGAAACGGATTCTCGTTGAGCGACAAGGCAAACGGATCCACCGCGTTGGGCAGCGCTTCGCGGATCTCGCCGTCCATCAGGCCCGGCACCGCGTGCATCAGCCTCGACCACCCCAGCGCACCGCGGCCGCGCCGGCGAAGTCGCCGGCATGCGCGAACGCCGCCATCATCACCACGTCCCCGGCCGCGAGCTGACCACCGGAGACGGCGCGGTCCAGGTTGATCGGGATGCCGGCGCCGAACAGGTTGCCGCACTCGTCGAACGTGTCACGGTGTCTTGATTTCGGCACCTCGAGCGCGTCACGCCAGTTGCGCAGGAACGCCCGATTGGGCTGGTTGGTGACCAGCAGGTCGATGTCCTTGGCGGCCAAGCCGATTCGATCGCACACCGCCAGCGCCACCTCGGGGACCTGCCGGTTGCCGCGGGCCAGCACCTTGGTGATCTTGCTTTCGGTGAAACCGATGCTGCCCTCGCCGGGACCGGCCTGCCACCACTTGCGGGGCGGGTCGTAGGACAGCGTCATTTCGCCCGCGTACTCGCCGTAGGTGCGGCACTCGATGTCCAGGATGGGTGAGTGGCCGCCCACCGTGACCAGCCCCACCGCGGCGCCGTCGCCGGGCACCGCGGACTGCGCCTTGCGGCGAATCGTCGGCTGATCGAAGAACTGGCCGGCCGCGTTTTGCGCGATCGCGATCAGCGCGGTGTGCCCTTCGCCCGCGGCCAGCAGTTTGCGAGCCACGTTGAGCGCCAACACGAATGCGGCGCAGCCGCCGTTGTTCAGGTCGAGCACCCAGGACGGTCGCATGCCCAGCCGGTGCGCGATGCCACCGCCCTGGCCGTAGAACGCCATGTCGGGCACCTGGGTGTGGGTGATCAGCACGTCGGCGCCTGCGACGGCGTCGTGCCCGTGCCGGTCGATCAGGCCCTGGGCGGCGCGTTCGATCATGTCGATGGAACTCTCGTCCGCGGCGACGTGATGGCGGAACTTCGGCGCGCGGAACATCACGTTGTCGCGCAGGTCGTCGGATTCGGCGAATTGCGCGTAATAGTCGGCGGGGATCGGCTCACCCGGCAGGTACGTGGAGACGTCGATCAGGCTGACGCTTGGGCCACCCATGGCCCGCTCACCTCATCCAGACGGGCGTCACCGGCAGCCCGTTGCGGTGGCGGTACTCGGCGATCGCCTTGAGGTTTCGCAGCTCCAGCAGATGGCCGGCGCCGAACATGTCCCAGAAGTCGCCGACCCACACCGGGCGCTGGGCGGGCGCGGTCTCGGGATACGGGTTGTGATCATAGAATGGGTGGTGGCAATTCGTCCACAGCACAACCGATCCCGGCTTGTCGAGGACCGTCGCCGCGTCGACGACGCGCATCAGGTAGATCATCCACAGGTGCTTGCCCTGGTCCCAGGCGCAGTGGTAATCCACGGTCCGGGCCTGCGCGTTGGCGACGGTGCGGGTGTAGATCTTGGTTTCCGAGCCCAGCCGGTCGTGGGCCAGCCACAGCCCGGGTTCGTCCGTGGGCGTGAAGCCGCGCAGGCTGTAGGTCCACTCCTCCAGACTGCGGGTGTCGGCCATGTACTCGTACAGCTCGTCGGGTGGACAGTCGATGTAATCGTTGACGGTGCAATACTGTCCGAAGACCTCATCGTGTGGGTATACCGACCGCATCATGTCCATGATGATCGGCGTGGCCTTCTCCCTGGGGCTGGTTTCGATGCGCGTGACGCCATCGATCAGGTCGGGGATATCCTCAAGCGCCGGCAGCGACATTGGTCTGGTTCTCCTTAACACGCGAAATATTCTCCGCAGCAGCGCGTTTGACGTGCGTAGCCGCGAGAAACGGCGCAAACGGCGGGATCTCGTCGGCGTCGCACTCGACGCTGACCACCGCCGGACCGTCGATGCCGAGCGCGGCGCCCATGGCCACCGCGAATCCATCGACGTCGTTGACGTCCACCGACGTCAAGCCCGGGAACATCGCCGCCAGCCCGGCCCCCAGCCGGCTGGGACGAAAACGGTTGTAGCTGTACAGGTCGTCATAGAACAACTGCTCACGGGTCACGCACATGGCGTGCGCGTTGTTGTTGAACAGGACGAAGGTCATCGGTAATCGATATTGCACGGCGGTGTGCACTTCCATGCCGTGCATGAAGAATGCGCCGTCACCGGCGATCACGACGGTACGGCCGCCGGGCCGGCCACTGTTGTTGCGGCCGAACGACATTCCGATCCCGGCCCCGAAGCTGTAGCCCATGCCGCCCATGCCGAGGGCGACGGCGAACCTGCCGCCGCGGCGTGCCGGCAGGTAGTGAATCGCGGCGGCGCCGGTGTTGCCGGCGTCGACCACGATGTCGGCCCCGTCGGGCAGGACGCGGTCCAGCACCGCCATGGCGTCGCGGTACCGCAGGCCCGGCCCCGCGCAGGGCGGCGGCGTCAGCTCGGTGGGCCGCAGCGGGCCCGGCACCCGCACCTTGGCGGGCCGTCCCGGACCGGACAGCGCCTGGGTCAGCATGCGCAGCGAGCCGCGCAGGTCGTCGGTGTGCACGTGCGGGCATGCCACATAGGGCGGCGCCGACCCGAGCGAGACCGTCGGCACCGCCGCCAGAGCGTCGTCCAGCCCGGTGCGCGCGGTGACCGACAGGCGCGTGCCCACGACCAGGCACACGGCGCTGCCGGCCACCGCTTCAGCCACGCCCGGGTGGCCCATGACGCCGGTCACCCCGAGCGCGGACGACGATCCGAGGCCGGGTGTGCCGGCGACGTCTTTGGCGTCGGGCACGGTGGCCACCCGCGCCCGCAGCACCGCCCGCAGGGCTTCGAGCTCGGCGCGGGCGTCGTCGCGGGCGACCTGCTCGCCGACGATGATGGTCACCGGGCCGCTGGCGTCGCGCAGCATTTCGGCGATCGAGTCCGGATTGCCGATGGGACGCGGGCCCTCGACCGGCCGCCCATTCTGCGCGCAGTCCAGGGTCGCCTGCTGAATATCCTTGGGCAGCAACAGAACCGCCGGGCCGCCGCAACGTGCCGCGGCGATCGCCCGGGGCAGCAGCGCGACGATGTCGGCGGGCTTACGCAGCCGGCGGCAGAACAGCGACACCGCCGAGAACAACGCCTCGGCGTTCGGCGACCCGTTGACGCCACTGGTGTCCTGGAAGCTGCCCTGACCGTCCATCGCGGCGGCGGGCTGGCCGACCAACGCCAGCACCGGCACCCGGCTGGCCAGCGACTCGCCCAGCCCGGCAACCAGGTTCAGCGCTGCGCCACCCGAGGTCGCGGCCACCACGCCCAGCCCGGCCCCGCTGCGGCTGTACCCGTCGGCCATGGTGGCCGCGGAGAACTCGTGCTTGGCCAGCACGGCGTCGATGCCGGGGCGGAAGTGCGCGGCGTCGTACACGTCCTCGATGTTGGCGCCGTCCACACCGAAGAGGTGGTCGACTCCGATTGCCGCGAGGTGCCCGACGATGTGGTCGGCCACCCGGTACCTGCCGGGCATGCCTGAAGGAACGAGGTAGGCACTCGGTCGGTTCATTGCTCGTCCATGAACCGTTCACCGGTCCCCATCGTGGTGTTGAGATGACCATCGAACTGCGCAACGTGGTGCGCGAGTACCGGGTCGGCGGTCAGACGGTGCGGGCGCTCGACGAGGTCAGCCTGTGGCTGGCGGACGGGCAGTTCGTGTCGGTCGTCGGGCCCTCGGGGGCCGGGAAAAGCACGCTGCTGCACCTGCTCGGGGCCCTGGATTCCCCCGATTCGGGAACGATCGCGTTCGACGGCGAGGAGATCGGGCGACTCGGCGACGAGCAACAGTCGCGGTTTCGCCATCACCGGGTGGGCTTCATCTTTCAGTTCTTCAACCTGTTGCCGACGCTGTCGGCGTGGGAGAACGTGGCCATTCCCAAGCTGCTCGACGGGGTCCGGCTGGGCGCCGCCAAACCGGAGGCGATCCGGCTGCTGGATCGCGTCGGGCTCGGCGACCGGACCGGGCACCGCCCGGCCGAACTGTCCGGCGGTCAGATGCAACGGGTCGCGGTGGCGCGCGCGTTGATGATGAACCCGCCGCTGATTCTCGCCGACGAGCCCACCGGAAACCTGGACTCCGCCACGGGGGCGTCCATTTTGGCGCTGTTGGCCGAGGTGGCGCACGAGGACGCTGCGGGCCGGCTGGTGGTGATGGTGACCCACAACGCCGACGCGGCCGCGGCCACCGACCGGGTGATCACCCTGCAGGACGGTCGGGTCGGCTCCGACGTGCTGGCGGGCGCCGGGTGAAACCCGGATCGGCGATCACGGCCACGGCGAGCAGGCTGCGGGTCTTCAGCCTGCGCGAGCTCACCGTACACAGGCGCCGCACGGTCGCGTCGATCTCCGTAATGGCGGTATCGGCAGCGTATTTGGTGGCGGTATTCGGCATCTTCGGGTCGATCACCGGGTCGGTGAGCCGGCTGGCCGACGGGATCGCGGGCGTCGCGGCGCTCGAGGTGTCGGGCATCACCGACGCCGGATTCCCCGACTCGATCCTGGCCGAGGTGGCCGCGGTCCCGGGCGTGGCGACCGCGGCGCCGATGATTCGAACGCCGGCAACCACGCCGTCGGGGCCCGTGCTGCTGCTGGGCGCCGATGCGAGCACCGCCGCCCTGGGCGGGGCGTTGAAAGACGCGGTGTCCCGACCCGTGCAGGCGCTGTCCGCGACGCCGTCCGGCGTTCAGGTCGGGCCGCGGGTCGGCTACGCGAAAGGCCAGGCGTTCCAACTGGGTTCGGCCTCGGTCACGGTGGCCGACGTGCTCGCGGGCAAGCAATACGCGAACCTCAACGGCGGGCACTACGTGCTCGCCCCACTCGCCTTGGCGCAGCACGCCGCCGGCCGCACCGGCCAACTCGACTCGATACTGATCACCACCAAGCCGGGCGCCGACCTCGGAGCCGTTCGCGCCGCGGTCACCGGCGCGGTGAATGGTCGCGCGATCGTGGCGGCCCCCAGCTTCCGGGCGGCCCGCGCCGGTGACGGGGTCAAGCTGATGAACTACATGGCCCTGCTGGGCGCCGCGGTGGCGTTGGTGGTCGGCGCGTTTTTGATCTACACCACGATGACGATGGCGATCACCCAGCGCCGGCCGGTCATCTCGATGCTGCGCGCCATCGGCGGCCGGCGCGTCGCCATCGTCGGCGACATGCTCGCGGAGGCCGCGGTTCTCGGCCTGATCGGCGGGGCCGTCGGGTCCGCGTTGGGAATTGTGGCGGCCCACATCGCGATTCGCCGGTTGCCCCCGGCGGTGACGCAAGGGCTCGAAGCCCGCGTCGAGTACTGGCTGCCCGGCTATGCGCTACCGCTGGCGCTCGCGGTGACGGTGCTCACCAGCGTGGCGGCCTCGGCGATGGCGGCGCGTCAGGTGTACAAGGTTTCGCCCATCGAGGCGCTGGCCCCAGTCGGCGCCTCGGCGGCCGACGTCGTGCCACGGTGGTTGCGCGTCGCCTGCGGGGTCGGCGCCGTTGCGGTGATCGCGGTGGCTGCGGTGCTCGTCACCGGCCAGCGCGGCAGCTACGCCGTCGTCGCGATGGCCGCCCTGTTGGGCGCGCAGATCGCCCTGGGCTTCGCGCTCACCAGGCCCATCGTCAACGCCGCGGCGGCGACGGCGCGCACGTTCGGATCGTTCGGGGCGCTCGCGGCGGCGACGATCCAACGCGCGCCGCGGCGCGTGTGGGCGACGGTGATGACCGTGCTCATCGGGGTGCTCACCACCGTCGTGATCACCGGTACGAACGCCGACATGATCCGGTCGGCCCGTAGCATCTTCGCGCCGGTCGCCGACACCGACGTCTGGGTGAGCGCAGATCCCCCGGACAGTTACCCCACCGACGCTCTGCCACAAGGCCTTTCCGGCAAGATCGCCGCGCTTCCGGGGGTGGCGCGAGTGACCGAGGGCGCCTTCGGATTCGCCGTCGTCGGCGGCACCCGGGTGCTGCTCGACGGGTTCGCCACCGGCAGCAACGATGCGCTGTTCGGAGCGCTCGACGAACGAGTGCGCTCCGAGGTGCTCGCCGGCCGGGGCGTGGTGCTCACCCAGAATCTGGGCGCGATCCTGCACCTGCGGGCCGGTGAGCCCCTGCGGCTGCAGACGCCGCACGGCGCACGGGAGGCGACCGTGCTGGCCCTGGTGCCGTTCTTCTCGACGGTCATCGGCACGGTCGGGATCGACCTGGATCACCTGCGGGCGTGGTTCGATCGCCCGGCGGCGACGACGCTGCAGGTCGTCGCCGCGCCGAAGGTGAACCGGCAACGCCTGGTGGCCGCGGTCCGCGCGGCGGTGCCCGCGCCGAACCACGTGTACGACGGTGCCGCGGCGCTGGCGGGGCTGCAGGCCCCCCTGCATCAGAGCATGTTCATCGCCAACGCGGTGTGGATCATCGTCGTGACGGTGGCCGCGGTCGCACTGCTCAACACGTTGACGCTGTCGGTGATCGAACGCCGCCGCGAGATCGGCGTGCTGCGGGCAATGGGTTCCAGTCGGCGATTCACCTTGCGGATGGTCCTGGCCGAGGCGGCCGGAATCGGTGTGGTGGGCGGCGTTTTGGGGCTTGCGCTCGGACTGACCGACCAGTGGCTGTTCAGCCGCATCAGCCGGGACATCATGAACTTCGAGGTCGGCTTTCGGCTGAGCCCGCTCGCGCTGGCCTTCACGCTCGGTGCGCTCGCGATCAGCCTGCTCGGCTCGGTGCCACCGGCACGGCGTGCGGCGCACCTGTCCATCATCGAGGCGGTCAGCGTCGAGTGAGGATGGCGAATCCCTGCAGATGGGGTTTGCACGGGAAGGGCACCGGCGTTCGCGGAACGCTGCGCAGCGCGGTGGTGTCGAATCCGGCCGCGGCGATCGCGTCGCGGGTTCGCCGGTTCGGCTCGCAACCGCCCGCCAGCCACGACCAGGGCCGGGCGATCAGGTCCTGGAACCGGCCCGTCGCGCCGTCTCCGCGCACGTGCTCGAGGACGACGAGCCGGCCCCCGGGGACGAGGACCCGCCGGATCTCGCGCAGGGTCGCGGCCACGTCGTCGACCGAGCACAACACCAGCCCGATATGCACGGAATCGAAAGCGTTGTCCGGGAACGGAATCGCTTCACCGACGCCCTCGACGATGTCCAGCGCGATGCCACGGCGTTGCGCGAGCCGCCTGGCCATCCGCCGAAACGTCGCCTCGGGTTCCACCGCGGCGACCGACGTCACCGCCGCGGGCAGAAACTTCAGGTCGGTTCCCGGCCCCAGGCCGAGCATCAACAGCCGGCCGGTCGCGTTGCTCAGGGCGGCCCGCCGATACCGGTGGTAGAACAACCGGTCGAAAATCGGCTGGCCGACCCGGTACACATGCAGGAACAGGAATTGCCGGAGCGTCATCGGCCGCCCAGATCCATTCGGAACGGCGGATATTCGTCGCGCATCAACGACACGTACACCGCCACTCGGTAGCGCCAGCGCACCATGCCCATCAGCAGATCGAACATGCCCTGCGGGATGGTTCCGGTGCACAACAGCGCCACCGCGGAGATGACGCAGAGCACCTGTAGCGGCGCCTCCATCGACCAGCACAGCAGGACCTGCGGGATCGCCAGCAGCCACTTCACCAGCACCGCCCAGTTTTTCAGCCGGTCCGGGTAGTCGACGGTAAGGTCTCCGGGGTAGTCGGGCCGGGACGCAAGGGTGAACGGCGGGTACTTGTCGGTGCTGTTCATCGGGAATCGGTAGTTCATCACGCGCCACGACCAGCGCAGCACCCCGACGTTGAACTCGAAGAGCGGCCGCGGATACCGCCCGGTGCACAGGATCACCACGCCCGCGGCCACGGTCGAGAGCGGATACACCAGGTAGAGCAGGATCAGGATCGGGTAGTGCGGCAGGGCCAGCACGCACCACTTCAACAGCCAGAGCCAGCGCGAGGGCAAGTCGAAATCGCCTCGTACCCTTACGGATTCGGCCGGTTCGTTCACGGGCTCGACGGGATCTTCGCCACTACCCCCAAGTTTCGGCTGATTTGAGCGGACATCCGGCGATGGCTCGTCAAGCGCAGAAACGTCGTCAGCGCCGAGGTCTGCAGCCGGTCCGAGATCAGGGCGGCCGGTCTGAGCACGCGCTCACCGTGCGACACCGGCAACGACGCCGCCCACGACACGGCCATGACCCGCCGGCGCCGGGTCTTCTCGTAGGACCGCAACGCACGCGAAACGTCTTCGCCGCGAACGTTTGTCGCACGACGCACGCCCGCCAGTGCCCCGCACAGCACCATGGTGTCGAGCAACGCCTGGTTGGTGCCCTGAGCCAGGGTGGGCGGCATCGTGTGCGCGGCGTCGCCGAGCAGGGTCACCGGGCCTTGACCCGCGCGCGGGATCGGATGGCGGAA
>NZ_LZKV01000028.1:0-11720 GCF_001672995.1 Mycobacterium sp. 1482292.6
ACAGGCGGCGGTGGCCGCGGTGCCGGCCGGTGAGCAAACCCGCGCGGGCATGGCCAACATCGTGCGGACGATCACCGACGACCCCCGGGTGGGGCGCCTGCTGTTCAGCACGCAGCTGGCCGATCCGGTGATCGTGCGCAAACGTGCCGAGTCGAGCGCGCTGTTCGCCATGCTGTCCGGGCAGCACGTCGGCCAAGCGCTACGGGTTCCGGCGAACGAACGCATCAAGGCCGCCGCGCATTTCGTGGTGGGCGGCGTCGGCCAGACCATCAGCGCCTGGCTGGCCGGTGACGTCCGACTCGAACCGGATCAGCTCGTCGACCACTTGGCGGCGCTGCTCGACGAGCTCGCCGAGCCGAACCTGTACCGCCTCACCGAAACGGGCGCGGACGCTTAGCATCCCGCGGCTGATTCACACCCGGCTGAACGTCCGCCAGTCCCACGTCGCGGTCAGCGCGAAGTCGCTCAGCACACCGTAGATGGCTTGGCGCAACTCGTCATTCGAGTTTCGGCGGCCCAGCTGGTAGCCCAGGACCGAGACGAAGACCGTGCCGTCGACCCGCCCGGACAGCAATGCCAGCGCCCCGTTGGTGCGGTGCATCGTCGCGCTGGTCACGCCGGGGTACACCGACCTCATCGCGAAGCAGTCCGCCTCGCCGCCATCCGGTCGGTTCACCGCCGGATGCAGCACACCGAGATTGGACGAGACGACGGTGGTTGCGCCGCCGGTGACCACGCTGATCAGCCGCCGGAACAGCCGCTTGGGGATCAGCGGAACGAGCGGCAGCAACGCCCACCGCTCGTCGGGCACATCCTGATGGCGAACCAGGGCCTGCTTGATCACGGCGCGGATCTCGCGCAGGTCCGTGCCGATCGCCGAGGGCTGCAGCGTGACGTCGACGTTCGTGACCGCGTTGGCGCGGCTGTCGCCGGGGGTGCGCTCGTTGACGGGCATCCCCACGTTGACCGAGCCGTCTGCCGCGACGCGTCCCACTCGCTGGGCGAGGCGCGCCGCCATTCCCGCGAGCAGCGCGTTGCTGGTGCCGCCGAGGGCGCCGGCCCTCTCGTCCCACTCGCCGGCGTCGACGAAGAACGTCGTCGCGGGCAGGGTGATGGGATCGTCTCCGGCGGTCGGCGGTGTCGAGGGCTTCCCGGCGGACGCGGCCTGCACCGCGTCACGGCCCTGACTGAGCATTCGGGCGGCCGCACCGACGGCACGACCGACATCGCCTGCGTCGCTTAGGGTTTGGCGCGCGTCTTCCCGTACTGCCCGCCACCGCCGCCGCGCCCCCGCGGCGGGCCAACGGATCGCGTCGCCACGCCCGGAAGCCGCATCCGCCAACGCCTCGCACAGCCCGACCCCGTCGGTGAGGCAATGCGTGGTGACCAGACTGACCGCCGCACCGCCGTCGGTGAACGGCAGCACCGCAAGGTGCCAGCCGGGCCCGTACTCGGCATCCGGACGCTGGGTGGCTTGTTCAGCCAGCCAGGCGTCGATCCCGTCGCGTGGCCGCGGCGCGCCGGCGATCTCGAGGGCGCACCGGTCGTTCGGCGCCACCCAGCGATGCCGGCCGAACGGCAAGGGCGACCGCTCGATGCGGCGCGACAACCGTCCCCTGCCCAGCTGGTGATGGAACTCGCGCAGCCCGGCGATGTCGACGGCGCGGTCGTACACCCAGACGCATTGCAACAGGCTGGTGGCTCCCGTGGCCCGTTCGCCGAGAAAGAGGGTCTGATCGGCCAGGTCCAGCACGTTGCTCATGGTCAGGCCGCTTCGTTGTCGTCCGCGTTCGGCGCGACGGGGTAGGGCCCGTCCGAATTCGCTTGGGGCACGGCCACGACCGGCTCATCCAGGGTGGGCTTGGCGACGCGCACGAACGCCTGGGTCAGTGCCGCGATGTAGCGGAGCACCGACTCGCGCGCGATCGCGTTGTCCGGGAAGGACATCGTCACGGTGGTGTTCTCGGCCTGCCGGTTGATCCACATGTTGATCCCGCCGGCGGACAGGCTGTCGCCGTAGGTGCCGAACTTCGTCTCCGCCCACAGCCCGTTGAGGGGAATCTTGCGGAAGTCCAGGAAGGACAGCATCATCGGCAGCTGGGTGGGCAGCTTGATCCCCAGTTCGTCGGGGGTCGCCAACTCCAAGGCCCGCTCGACCGGCACGTCCGCGAGGCGCTGGGCGTCGTCAAACGACTTCTGCGCCGCCCTGGCCGCCTGGGCGAACGTCTCGCCGGCGATCGGCACGGTGATGGGAATCAGGCTGGCGAACCAGCCGACGGTCATCGTGTCGGTGCCCGGCACCCGGGTGTCCTTGGCCGTGAACCCGTGATACGTGTGTTTGCCGGTCAATTGGTGTTCGGCGAAACCCGCGCACGCCAGGACTCCCCCGATGAACCGGGCTCCGGCGGCGACGCAGGCGGCGTCGAAGGCCTCGGTCTCGGCGGCATCCATCAGTTCGACGGTCAACAGATCGCCCTTGGTGCTGGCCCAGATGTCACCGAGCGGCAGCGGGAAGCTCGGCCAGTCGCCGTCCGTGTCACGCGCGAAGGCGATCCAGTCCTTGATCTCCGGAGACGACAGGTCCAGGGCCGCCGCCTTATCGCGCTGCCGCGCAACGTAGTCGCGATAACTGCGCACCTCGGGCAGCGCGGCGTGGGAGTGCCCCCCTTGCGCCAGTTCCTGATACATCAGGTGGATGTCGAGGAAGATGAGGGCGGCGGACAGTCCGTCGATGTGCAGGTGGTCGACGCTGGCGTAGAAGGTGAAATAGTCGGCGTGCGCGACGATCCCGTAAGTGAAGCAACCCCATTCCAGGGTGTGCGGAGTCGTGGTCAAGACGTGGTTGCGCGCCTGATCCGGGGTCATCTCCCCGAGCGCGACGGGGACGAATTCGATGGCTTCGGGGTCCTCGAGTTCGCGGCGCACAAAGATTCCGTTGTCGAATTCGAACCAGTAGTGATATGTGTCCTGGCGGCGCACATGGCCATTGATCGTCGCGGTCATCGCCTCGATGTCACAGGTTCCGGGGATGTCCCACGCCACGATCATCAATCGGGGAAGCGGCCGGTTCAGAGTCTTGCCGTGGTAAGCGGCCCAGAGGTGTTGATGCTGTTGATAACTCGGTGCCAGATCGCTTCGCCGGGCGGCGCGTGCCGCTTCAAGCGCCGTGGGCGCGGCCATCCACATGGTAACCGGGCCGTGTGGCGGCTGCCATTCGTTGATGTTTCCGAGTGCGACCATGTCGTCGAGTCCTTGTGCTGTGAGTACCGACATCTGTTGTGCGATCTGGGGGTGGTGAAAGTGCAATCAGCGCTTGGCGTTTGGCGCATCATCTGTTCGGTCTCAGGTTGAAAATCTCGCGACGTGTTCCCGGTATGTTGGGCTGAACTACCGCGTCGCTGCACCCCCTAGTGTCGCTGCTGTGGACGCTAGCTGACGGGGGTGAAGATTTCGCGGTTTTACGAAGACTCGCGTTCTCCCGCGCGATCATCTACGGTGCGGTAACCTTTCTCCGCCAACCGGTCGTATGGCCGGCTGGTGCGTACCAAATAGTATCCATGCGAAAGTCGGTCCGACGCCGATTCGCCTGCCCGGGGCCAAGTCTCGGGTCAGCGTTGTTCGGCTCGTCTGACGGCCGGCACCGCCCCAATCGGAGCGGCTCCGGCCAAACCCTCAGCGCCTCACGGGAACAGCGGCAGATGCCACAGCCGCATGCCGGGGTGCAGCAGCCATAACCGCATCATGGTGAGCCGCAGGATGCGCACCGCGCTGGTGATCATGAAGATCGCCAGGGGCACCTCGATCAGCAGCGCCGTGATCACCGACAGCCAGATGTCCTTGGGCCCGGCGGTCATCAGGTCGAACCAGGCGTCGCACATCAGCAGAACCCCGGTGGTGAAGGCGGCGAGCACCAGCAGCTGACGACGCAGGTATCCGAGCACCGCTGTCGTCAACATGAACGCGACCAGCAGCACGTCGAAGCCGACCCAGGTGATCGGCCAGTTGTGCGCGACGTAGTTCTCCGGCAGGGTCACGGACAGGTACCCCAGCCACGGGACCATCGCCATGGAGCCACCGATCATCAGGCTCAATCGGATGCGCCGCACCCGGGCCAGGAACTCCGGGTCGATCAGGTCGCCCACCGGCTGCTCCAGCCGAGTGATCAGTTCCCGGCGTTGCTCGGCGGTCAACGCCGCGATCTGCGCGTCGGTCAGGATGCCGTCGGTCATGAAACCATCCTCCGGCTCGGCCCGGTGGGATCAGTGGGCGGCACCCACCGGGGGCCGGCGGTCCGCCGCGGTGCGGGGCACGGCCTTGGCGTCGCCGCTGTCGAATTCCTTCACCCAGCAGGCGAATTCGAGGGTGATGCCGTCGGGGTCCTGGAAATAGAACGAGCGCACGTAGACGCCGGGATGCACGGTCGCGGACACCTGCATGGGGCTCTCGTCGTGGTTGAGCACCGGCCCCACCCGCACCCCTTTGTCCTTGAGGCGCTGGCGATAGGCGTCGAATTTCTCGGCCGGCACGTGGAAGGCCAGGTGGTTCATGGTGCTGACGGCGCTGGTGATGTCGCCGATGCCCGGGATGGCGCCCGGCGACGAGATTCCGGGCACCCGGTCGGGGGCGTCGGCAAACCAGAAGAAGGCGACGCAGTCGCCGTTGCCGGCGTCGAAGAAGAAGTGCTGGCCGGCGCCGCCGGGTAGGTCGAGCGACTTGATCAGCGGCATGCCGAGGATATTGCTGTAGAAGTCCACGGTTTTCGCCATGTCCGAACACACCAGGGCGACATGGTTGATCCCGCCGAGTTCGAATTCCGGGTTGGTGTTGTGCGGCTTGATCATCTGGTGGCTCCCCTCGGTCCCGGCTTGACGATCCTGGCCAAGATCCAAATCTGAATCTAACATCAGTTTCAGTTTTGGCCCAGGGAGGTGCGTAGGTGTCGACCGCGGCGTCCCCTGCTGACCGCGACGGCCAGCCCGCCGAGCTTCCCACCCGTCGAGGCAGGCGGACGCAGGCCGCCATCGATATGGCAGCCCGGACCGTTATCGCGCGCAAAGGCGTGCTGGCCACGACCATCGCGGACATCGCCGCGGAAGCGGGCCGTTCGGCGGCGTCGTTTTACAACTACTACGACTCCAAAGAGGCGATGGTGCGCCAGTGGGCGCTGCGCTTTCGCGACGAGGCCAACGAGCGCGCCCAGTCGGTGACCGAACACGGCCTGTCCGAACGTGAACGGGCCTACGCCGCAGCAGCCGCGCACTGGCACACCTACCGCAACCGGCTCGCCGAGGTGATCAGCGTGTCGCAGCTGGCGATGATCAACGACGACTTCGCCCGGTATTGGGCCGAGATCTGCGAGATACCAGTCTCTTTCATCGCCGAGTCGGTCCGGCGCGCCCAGGACGACGGCCACTGCCCCGACGACGATCCGCGGCTGCTCGCCGAGGCCATCGTGGCGATGTTCAACCAGTTCTGCTACCTGCAGCTCGCCGGGGCGCGTGCGGTGGAACCCGACGACCAAGCGTGCGTCCAAACCCTGGCCAACATCTATTACCGGGCCATCTACGCGTCAGGAGGACCGCTGAATTGACTCGTCGTACCGGCGCCGGGGTGATCCGGGAATTCATCGGGCTGCCGTCGCGCACCGCGGGGCGTGCGGGCGCGGGCGGGAACCCCTGCCAAGGGCTGTATCACCGGGGGGTGGGACGCAAACCCAAGGTGGCGATGATCGCCACGCACTACCAGATCGACTTCTCCGAGCACTATCTCGCCGACTACATGGCCACTCGCGGTGTCGGGTTTCTGGGCTGGAACACCAGGTTTCGCGGCTTCGAAAGCAGCTTCCTGCTCGACCACGCGCTGGTCGACATCGGTGTCGGGGTGCGCTGGCTGCGCGAGATCCAGGCTGTGGATACCGTTGTGCTGCTGGGCAATTCGGGAGGCGGCTCATTGATGGCCGCCTACCAGTCACAGGCCGTGGATCCCAATGTCATTCCCCTGGACGGGATGCGCCCGGCGGCAGGGGTGACCGAATTGCCGCCCGCCGACGGGTACGTGGCCACCGCCGCCCATCCCGGACGCCCGGAGGTGCTCACCGCCTGGATGGACGCCGCCGTCGTCGACGAGAACGACCCCGTCGCCACCGACGCCGACCTCGACCTGTTCAACGAGCGCAACGGGCCGCCCTATTCGCCGGAGTTTCTCGCCCGATACCGCAGCGCGCAGACCGCGCGCAACCACGCCATCACCGACTGGGCCGAGACCGAGCTCAAACGCGTTCGCGCGGCGGGGTTTTCCGACCGGCCGTTTTCGGTGATGCGGACCTGGGCCGATCCCCGGATGGTCGACGCCAGCATCGAGCCCACCAAGCGGGCACCCAACATGTGCTACGCCGGCGCGCCGGCCAAGGCGAACCGCTCGGCGCACGGCATCGCGGCGGCCTGCACGCTGCGCAACTGGCTGGGCATGTGGAGCCTGCGGGTGGCCCAAACCCGCGCCGAACCGCACCTGGCCCGCATCGCCTGTCCCGCCCTGGTGATCAACGCCGAGGCCGACACCGGGGTGTTCCCCTCGGATGCCCAACGCATCTTCGACGCGCTCGCCGGCACCGACAAGACGCAGGCCTCGGTGGACACCGACCACTACTTCACCACCCCGGGCGCACGCACCGAGCAGGCCGACATCATCGCCCAATGGATCAACAAGCGGTGGCGCTGATCGCCGCGAACGGCCGGTGGCGACCCGCGGCGCCCGGCAGCGGGAGGCCACGAGCCCATGTCGTCAACCAACCGACTGGTTGTTAGCTTGGAAGGTACTTGGCCGAAACGGCGTCCTGCAGCAACGGAAGGCGACCAATGCCGATCGCGATAAATCCCGAGCATCAAGAGCTGGCCGATTCCGTGCGATCGCTGGTGGCGCGCGTTGCGCCGTCGGAGACGCTGCACGCGGCCATGGAGACTCCCCTCGAGAACCCTCCGCCGTACTGGCAGGCGGCGGCCGAGCAGGGACTGCAGGGCGTCCATCTGGCCGAGTCCGTCGGCGGCCAGGGCTTCGGCATCCTCGAATTGGCCATCGTGCTGGCCGAATTCGGTTACGGGGCGGTGCCTGGCCCGTTCGTGCCGTCGGCCATCGCCAGCGCCCTGATCTCCGCGCACGACCCGGACGCGAAGGTGCTCGCCGAGCTGGCGTCGGGCGCCGAGATCGCCTCCTTCGGCCTGAGTTGCAGTGCGCTGACCGCCACCCGGCACGCCAATTCGCTGGTGATCCGCGGCGAAGTCCGCGCGGTGCCCGCGGCGGGGCAGGCCACGCTGCTGGTGCTGCCGGTCGCGATCGACAGCGGCGAGGCCTGGGTGGTGCTGCGCGCCGATGAGCTCGAGATCGAGCCGGTGAAGAGCCTCGATCCGCTACGACCCGTCGCCCACGTGCGAGCCAACGCCGTCGAGGTGGGTGAGGACGTCGTGCTGACGAACCTGAGCATGGCGACCGCGCACGCGCTGATGACGACGCTGCTGTCCGCCGAGGCCATCGGTGTGGCGCGCTGGGCGACCGACACCGCCTCGCACTACGCCAAGATCCGCGAGCAGTTCGGCCGGCCGATCGGCCAGTTCCAGGCCATCAAGCACAAGTGCGCCGAGATGATCGCCGACACCGAGCGGGCCACCGCGGCGGTCTGGGATGCCGCCCGCGCGATCGATGAAGCCCGCGAAAACAATTGGGACACAGCGGGTTCGCATGTCGAGTTCGCCGCCGCCGTGGCGGCGACGCTGGCGCCGGCGGCCGCCCAGCGCTGCGCGCAGGACTGCATCCAGGTGCACGGCGGGATCGGCTTCACCTGGGAGCACGACACCAACGTCTACTACCGCCGGGCCTTACTGCTGGCCGCCTCCTTCGGCCGCAGTGCGGACTACCCGCAGAAGGTGGTCGACACGGCCACCACCACCGGGATGCGTGCGGTGGACATCGATCTCGATCCCGACACCGAGAAGCTGCGGGCGGAGATTCGCGCGGAAGTCGCCGCGCTCAAGGGGATCGAGCGTGAGCAACGCAAGGTCGCCATCGCCGAGGGTGGTTGGGTGCTGCCGTATCTGCCGAGGCCATGGGGGCGGGGTGCCAGCCCGGTGGAGCAGATCATCATCGCCCAGGAATTCGCCGCCGGGCGGGTCAAGCGGCCGCAGACCGGGATCGCGACCTGGATCGTGCCGTCGATCGTCGCGTTCGGCACCGAGGAGCAAAAGCAACGGTTCCTGCCGCCGACCTTGCGCGGCGAAATGATCTGGTGTCAGCTGTTTTCCGAACCGGGCGCCGGATCGGATCTGGCCGGCCTCACCACCAAGGCCACCCGCACCGACGGCGGCTGGCGCATCACCGGCCAGAAGATCTGGACCACCGCCGCGCAGTTCTCCCAGTGGGGCGCGCTGCTGGCCAGGACGGACCCCAGCGCCCCGAAACACGCCGGCATCACCTACTTCCTGCTGGACATGAAAAGCGAAGGCGTCGACGTCAAGCCGCTGCGCGAGCTCACCGGCAACGCCATGTTCAACACCGTCTACATCGACGACGTGTTCGTGCCCGACGAGTGTGTGCTCGGTGAGCTCAACCGGGGCTGGGAGATCAGCCGCAACACGCTGACCGCGGAGCGAGTGTCGATCGGGTCCAGCGAGGCCAACTTTCTGGCCACGCTGGCCCAGTTCGTCGAGTTCGTCCGCGACGGCCACTTCGACCAGATCGCCCAGCATCGCGCCGGCCAGTTGATCGCCGAGGGCCACGCGGCCAAGGTGCTCAACCTGCGCTCGACGCTGCTGACGCTCGCCGGCGGGGATGCGATGCCGTCGGCGGCGATCTCCAAGTTGCTGTCGATGCGCACCGGCCAGGGCTATGCCGAATTCGCGGTCTCGTCGTTCGGCACCGATGCCGCGATCGGTGACCCCAACGAATTGCCCGGCAAGTGGGGCGAATACCTGTTGGCCAGCCGCGCCACCACGATCTACGGCGGCACCTCCGAGGTGCAGCTGAACATCATCGCCGAACGGTTGCTGGGCCTCCCCCGCGACCCGTAAGCCGTCGCGAAAGTGCCCCCAAACAGGGCCATGCCGACCTGACGAAGTCAGGCCGGCATGGGTCCCCCCATACGCGGTCGGCCATCCCGAGGGTTGGCGTGTCGGCGACGGCCGCTTACCGCGCGGAGATGGTGGTCACCACCACCAGTTCCACCAGTGCTGGGGGCCCCAGTAGCCACGGCCCCAGTTGCCGTGGCCCCAGTTGCCGTGCCCCCAGTTGCCATTTCCCCGACCATCATGGCCGCCCCATCCGCGACCGCCGGGGCGATCGGGGATGAAGCCCGGTCCGCTGTGCGGCCCGGCACTGGCGAAGCTGGTGGTGGCTGCGGGCGCAGGAGCGGCCGCAGCCATGGGGGCGCCGCCGAAAAGCAGCGCGCCGGCCACAGCCCCGGCACCTATGACACCTGCGGCCGCGCCGCGTAATGATCGCCCGAAGATCATTAGAGTCATTCCTTCCAACCACTTGCTATCGATAACAAAAACGTTAGTTGGACATTTCTGAGCAAACAAGTGCAATTCGCTTTTTGGATTGTGAATTAGACAACAACGACGTCGCACCGGCTCGAACGCTAGCGCCTATTTCCGTTGCGAAGTTGCGCAATTCAGTTGATCATAAATACTGATGCCGACGCCCTATCTCCCGGCTTTATCCAGCTCATCGCCGATCTACTGAATTACTGGCTCACCGAACGCGTATCTACTGACGTCCGCTTTCACGCATTATCGCATTCGCTGATTCCGCGCCCTTCTCGTCGTCTTTGTTCACGCCATTCAGCATCACACGCAACCGGTTACATGCAGACAGCTACTTTTATCTTTTTGCGAGAGGATCTGCGGAACGGGCCGGCGCGCGCGGCACGCAACTGCGGTTCGACGCGCCCGGCGGCCGACCGGCCCCCGGGCGGCCCGGCGACGCGACTTACGCTGGCCTCGGTGACAGAATCAGTATTGACACAACGGCACCGAGCGCTGATTTACTGATTGGCACTCACGGAGGAAGACACCGAAGTGAACTTCAACAGCAGCCACAGCGGACCCAGCGTCGGAGCCTTTCGCGCCCCCAGCTCGGCCGGCGGCCCGTCGGGAGACGCCGCACCGACCGAACGCCTCACCAGCCTCGGGCAACCGGGCGGCCACCGCATCGCCGCCCAGCCGGCCGCCCAGCCGGGTCGCACCCAGCGGACGCGTCGCACCGTGGACCTGCCGGCGGCCACGCACCGGGCGCTCGACATCTGGCAGCGGGAGGCGGCCGACCGGCTGGGGGTCGCCCGGGTGACCGGCCAGGAGGTCCTCACCGCGCTCATCGACCAGCTCCTGGTCGATCCGAAGCTCACAGCGCAGATCACCCGCGCCATCAAAGACCGCCGCTGACTCGCTTGGCGCCAGCCGTACCGGGCTAGTCGACGTCCATTTCGCGCAGCTCGCGCTTGAGGATCTTGCCGGTCGGGTTGCGCGGCAGTTCGTCGAGGAAGACCACCTCACGCGGCACCTTGTAGCGGGCCAGGTGGTCGCGCACGTAGTGCTTGACGGTGTCCTCGTCGAGGTCGGCGCCGTCCTTCTTCACCACAAAGGCGCGCAGCCGGTGGCCCCATTCCTTGTCCTCGACGCCGATCGCGGTCGCCTCCACGACGTCCGGATGCCCGGTGATGAGGTCCTCGACCTCGGCCGGGAAGACGTTCTCGCCGCCGGAGACGATCATCTCGTCGTCACGCCCGCTGATGTAGAGCAGGCCGTTCTCGTCGAAGTAGCCGACGTCTCCCGACGACAACAGGCCGTCGATGACCTGCTTCTTGCCGCCCCCGGTGTAACCCTCGAACGGGAAGGCGTTGCCGACGAAAATGCGCCCGACGTCGCCCTGCGGCAGCTCCTTGCCGTTGTCGTCGAAGATCTTGACCTTGACACCCTTGACGACCGGCCCGACCGTCGAGGAGTTGAATTCCAGGTGCTTGGGCTCGGCGATGGTGGCGAAGGCGATCTCGGTGGAGCCGTACATGTTGTAGATGACCGGGCCCAGATCCTTCAGGCCCCGCTCGGCCAGGTCGGCTCCCAGCGCCGATCCCGATACGAACACGATCTTCAGGCTGGACAGGTCCGGCTTCTTGTCCATCTTCTCGATCGTGTCGAGAATCCGCGACAACATCACCGGAACCACGACCATCGCGGTCACCTTGTACTTCTCGATGTCTTCCAGCACGTGTGGCGGCTTGAACTTCCGGCGTAGCACCAGCGTCGAGCCCAAGAACATCGCGATCGTGCCATGCAGGAATCCCAGCGCGTGGAACATCGGCGCGGGCAGCGAGGTCACCTCGTTGGCCTTGAACGGGACATGCGACAGGATGCCGCCGATGGGCGCCAGCGTCGGCGGGGTGCTGCGGTTCGCGCCCTTCGGGGTGCCGGTGGTGCCGCTGGTCAGGATGATGATCGACGAGTACACCAAGGCGGTCAGCAAGGCGTCTCCGGAGCTGGGCAAGCTGCGGGCGCTCGGGACCAACCCCGACAGCGACGAGCCGTCGGGCAGCGAGGACGAGACGCTGGCCGACCTGATCGAGCGCAGCGACAAGAAGCCCGCGCCGAAGGCGAGCAAGCACTCGTCGATCATCATCCTGACCAGCGGCACCACCGGCACCCCGAAGGGCGCGAACCGCAGCACCTCCGCCGACGCTG
>NZ_LZKV01000029.1:0-561 GCF_001672995.1 Mycobacterium sp. 1482292.6
TCGCGCTGGGACACCCGGCGGAGCTGGTGACCATCACCACCGCCGGGGACCGGTCGTTGGCGCCCATCGAAGACCTCGGGGTCGGTGTGTTCACCACCGCCCTGCGCGAGGCCATGGAAGAGGGCCGTGTCGACGCCGCCGTGCACTCCCACAAGGACCTGCCCACCGCCGAGGATCCGAGGTTTGCTCTGGCGGCCATACCGGTGCGCAACGACCCGCGCGATGCGGTGGTAGCGCGCGACGGGCTGGTGCTCGCGGAGTTGCCGGCCGGTTCGCTGGTGGGCACCTCCTCGCCGCGGCGGGCCGCGCAGCTTAGAGCATTGGGTCTCGGTTTGGAAATCCGCCCCCTACGAGGCAACCTAGATACCAGGTTGAACAGGGTAAGCAGTGGTGATCTCGACGCGATCGTGGTAGCCCGGGCGGGACTGGCCCGGATCGGTCGCCTCGACGACGTCACCGAGACGCTAGAGCCGGTGCAGATGTTGCCAGCACCGGCTCAGGCACGTCGGGGTCGGTGAACACCAGGGCGGCGTTCGCCAGCACCGTGGCGGCCCGGGTCGT
>NZ_LZKV01000030.1:0-562 GCF_001672995.1 Mycobacterium sp. 1482292.6
GATCTCGACGATCTCGTTCGGGACGAAGGGCGGCGAGATCGAGATGGACGGGCAGCGCATCGCCGTCCCGGTCTCGACCGACCAGATGAAGATGGTGGCCAAGCTGTCCGGCGGGCAGTCGTACACCGCCACCACCCTGGGCGAGCTGGAAAAGAGCTACAACGCCATCGAGAACGAGATCGGCTACCGCACGGTGCCGGGGCCGGGCAGCTCCGGCTGGCTGCGGCTGGCCGTGCTGACCGCCCTGATCGCGACCGCGCTGGCACTGCTGATCAACCGGCGCCTGCCCAGCTGACTCAGGCGGGCAGCCTGCGGTTCAGCAGGAGCCCGGCCAGGATGGCGCCGGCCAGGACGAACGCGCCGAGCAGCATCCAGGCCAGGCTGGCGTCGCCCTTCACGGTTTCGTAGCCGATCTGGCGCTGCAGCGTCGAGTACACGTTCTTCAGCGAGTCCAGGCTGTCGGCGTGGAACGACTGGCCGTCGGTGATCTCGCAGATCTTCTGCAGGGTCTGGTCGTCCACCGGAACCGGGATGGTGGCGCCCTCGTAGTCGACGGTGCCGT
>NZ_LZKV01000031.1:0-39434 GCF_001672995.1 Mycobacterium sp. 1482292.6
TCTGGGCGTGCACCTCGAAGCGGCCCGCCATCGCCCGCATCTCGTGCGGGTCGGTCATAAAACGTGTTGCCATGTCGACTGTCTCCTATCTTGAAGCTTCAGTTCGCCGAAGTCTTAACAGTTGTATTTGATGCAGTGGTGGCCGAGTTGTAAACAGGTTACGGCCTGCCGGTTAATTGCTCGCCTCAAATGGGTGACATGTACCCCCTTCTTCCCATATCACCGGACCTACTAGACGACGACCTGCTTGGGCATGACGATCGGCTTGAAGCCGTACCGCGGGCCGGACCCGTACGCGCCGGCACCCTTTGCCGCCGCCGCCATTCCGGGCATGCCGGGCATCGCGCTGACCGGCTCGGCCGCCTCGGACGCGACGGTCCAACCCGAGCCCTCGAGCGGGGCGGTCGCCGAAACCAGTTGCGTCGCCGGGGCGGCCGCAGACCAACCGGGCGGCACCGACAGGCGGCCGACCATGGAGGCCTCCCCGACGGCCGCCGATGTCGCGGCGCCCAGGCCACCCACCGGCCTCACCGAGTTGACGATGGTGCCCTCGGTGATGCCCGCAACACCGTCGGGCGCCACGTCGCCGACGGCGATGGCCGGCACGGTGCCCAGGGTGTGGCCCAGCGACACCGCCGTCGGGATGGTGATCATCGTGAACCAGGCCGCGGTGTTGACCGCGCCGTTGATGGCGTTGAGGACGGAAGGTGTGCCGAGGAAGTTGTCGATCGAACCCAGGAGCCCGTCGGTTGTGAACGGCAGTGTCGGCGCCGCCAGGGTCGCCGCACTGGAGATGGGAGCATCCAACGCCTGGACCGTGCCGCCCGCCGCGTCACCCGCGAGGGCGGCGTTGTCCACGGTTGCGGCGGCCGCCGGGTCGGTGGTCGAGGTCAGCGGCGTCACCGGCGTGAGCACCCCGGCCGCGGCCGATGCCGCCTGATACGCGGCCATGGCGGCGGCGTCCTGGGCCCAGTACTCGGCGTACAGGGTGTCGAGCGCCACGATCGCGGGCGTGTTCAGGCCCAGCACATTGGAGGCGACGAGCGCCGCCTGGGTGGCCCTGTTGGTGGCGATCACCGGCGGCGGCACCACAGCCGCGAACACCGCCTCGAACGCCGCCGCGGACGCCGTGGCCTGGGCACTCGCCTGCTCGAGCGTCGACGCCGTCTCGGTCAGGTAGGTGACGATGGGCTGAGCCGCCGCCGCGGCCGCCGCCGAGCCCCCGCCCGTCCACTGCTCGCTGGTGAGCAGCGAAATGATCGACTCCCACTGGGTCGCCGTGGTACTGATCTCGGCCGCCAGGTTGGCGTAGGCCGTCGCGGCGGCCATCAAAGGCGCGGCGCCCGCACCGGAGTAGATGAGCGAGGAGGTGATCTCCGGGGGTATTGCCGCAAAACTTAGAACCATTTTTGTCCCGCTCCTTATTTTGTCTGTTCGAATGCGACGTCTGGGGGTGACCGCTGCTTAGACGGCCGTCGGCTTCGGCATGACGATCGGCTTCACGCCGTAACGCGGCGCACCGAAGCCGGCGCTGCTGCGCGCCGCCGAGGCCATTCCCGGCATGCCGGGGATGACCGTGCCCGCGCCCGCCTGCGGCGCGGCCGCGGTCCAGCCCGCCGTTTGGATCGCGCTGACCGGCGTGGCCACCGGTGCCGACGCGCCGGCCCAGCTCGGCGGCACCGCGAGGTTGCTGACCATGGTTGCCGAGCCCATCGAGGCCACCGGCATCGCGCTCATGCCGCCCGCGCCGCCTGCCGCGACGGTGGTGGCGCCGAGCCCCGGCGAGGCGGCAACATCCGAGGCCAGTCCGGCGCCCGCGGCGTCGGCGGATGTGTCGAGCAGACCACCACCGGCGAGCCCGATCAGGTTGGACGCGGCCGAGGCCCAGTTGCCAGCACCGATGTTCAAGATGTTGGCGCCGTTACTCGACAGGCCGAATATCCCGCCGAGCATGTTCGGGTTGGTGCCGTTTCCGGTGCTACCGAGCAGCCAGGAAAGGAAGTCGAGGGGGGTGTTCGACGGAGTGGCCGCGGCGGCGCTGACGGGGGCGTCCAGAGCTTGCATCGTGGCCTGGCTCGCGTTGACGGCCTCGGTGTCGCCGTAGGCATTGGAGCTGATGCCCAGCGTTTGCGAGTACTGCTCCAGCAGCGCCTGCGCCTCGGCGGCGACGGTCTGGTACTGGGTGCCGTACGCCGAGAAGATTGCTGCCTGCTGGGCCGAGACCGGATCGGCCGCCGCGGGAGCAAGCACGGTGGTCGCCGACGCCGCGCCCGCGTTCTGCGCTGCCAGGTTGGTGTTGATCCCGCTGAGCAGCTGCTGCGCGGCTAACATCTCTTCGGTTTGTGTCGTCAGAAATGACATCCGTTGCTCCTAGTGTTGGAACGGACCGACCCCCTACGGCGAGCCGGCCTGTGTGTTTACGCCACGTCCCCTGTGCGTTGGGGAAAGGCTAGCTATCCACCGACCCCACGTTCCCGCCGAAAAGGCACACGTGACAGCCGTTTACGGCTTCTTAACGCCGAGTGTCGTAGTTTTAACAAGCTTCTGTCGGGCGATACCGGGACGTCATCTGAGCTCGGGCGGCGCAACAGGAAACCGCGCGCGGCGCGCGGATCCTAGCGGACGGCCGTCCGAGCCGCACGTTAGACATGTGGCAAATGGCGCTCCGGCGGTAACGCCGACGGGTCGCTGGCGTGTACCGGCGCCCCGGCGGCTCGACGTTCGGCCGCAGACGTGCCAAATCCCCAAGCGCCCGTTGACGTTCGACCGTGGCCGAAATTCCGGGCGAGTCCAATCGACCCGAATTGCGGTTCTGGCCGCGCCAGCGCGCGGCGGTGTCACGCAAACTGGCCAGAGCTTGCGCTGGGTGCCCGAATAGCGTGCCGCCGGGCCCGCTGTGACGCACACGACGCCATGGCCGTCGCGGACCGCGGACCTTCGCTCCCGGCGGTTAGGTGGTGCGGCTCCCGGTGTCAGGTAGCAAACCCGCGAGCGGCGAGGCGGAGTGAGAGACCAGGCTCCGGAAATTCCGGGCAGTGGGTGGCCGCCAACAGCGGCAGCGGCACCACGACGACGGTGCCGCCGCCGCTGTTGGTGGCCCCTACAATTTGCTGCGGTTTTGCGGGCAGTACGCCGCGACCGCCGCTCCGACGATGATGTTGGCGCCGCCGTTGCTCAACCCGAGCGACTTCTTCACATCGCCGATGGTCTGAGCCGCGGTGTCCCCGCCATCGAAGTCCGTGCACACGGCATGCCCGACATTGATCATCGATTGGTCGGCGCCATCCGCCCAGCTGAGTCCGCGCAAATGCAGCGTCTGCAGGTACTGGTCATCCGCGGGGTCGGCACTCGCGATCGGCGCGGCGACCATGCCGACGACGCCGGCCGCCGCGATAGCGACCCGCGCGGCCCACCGTGCCGTGATTTTCACTCGTCGACTCCTCCGCGCCAATTCGTGCGTGCAGGAATCGAATCCTAATTGCGTCCGGCAAATCTGTCTCGACGAGTTAACCAGGCGTTTCTCCTCGCCCGGATATCGGCGAAGGCTTGTAAGTTGGTCGCCACCGCCAAACAAGGCAGCAAAACCCGCCCGTGCGAAGGAGCCAGCGCCGTAGTGACCGACGATCCGCGGGGTGACGCCGTCTCCCGCCAATACGATCGGTGGGAGTATCCGCCCCCGGTGGCCGACCTCGCGGCGTGGTGCGAAAGCCACTGGGATTGGTTCGATCCGTTCTGGGCTCACCGGGTGTTGTGGCCGGACCGCGACTACAAGCCGGACCTCGACATCCTGATCGCGGGTTGCGGCACCTTCCAGGCCGCCCTGTTCGCTTTCAAAAATCCCGGCGCGACGGTGGTCGGGATCGACGTCAGCCAGAATGCGCTGAACCAGCACAACCGGCTCAAGGACAAGCACGGGCTGCAGAACTTGGAGCTGCACCTGCTGCCGATCGAAGAGGTGTCGGCGCTCGGGCGCGACTTCGACCTGATCGTTTCCAGCGGAGTCCTGCACCACATGGCGGACCCGCTGGCCGGGCTCACTGCGCTGGGCGCGTGCCTGCGCCGCGACGGGGCGCTTGCGGTCATGCTGTACGCCAAGTACGGCCGGATCGGCGTCGAAATGCTCGAATCGGTGTTTCGAGACCTCAAGCTGGCGCAGGACGACGCGTCGGTCCAACTGGTCAAAGAGGCCATCGCGATGTTGCCGGCCGACCACCCGGTGCGCGGCTATCTCAAGGCGGCCCGCGACCTGGTCTCCGACGGCGCCCTGGTCGATACCTTCCTGCATCCCCGGGCGCGCAGCTACACCGTTGCGGAATGCCTCGACCTGGTCGCCGCCGCCGGACTCGCGTTCCAGTCATGGTTTCACAAGTCGCCGTACTACTCGCACGAGATGCTCACGCCGGCAAGCGGATTCCAATCTGCGCTTGGCCGATTGCCCGAGGCCGAACTGTGGTCCGTGATGGAGCGCCTGCAGCCGGCGAACGCCACCCATTTCTTTCTGGCCTGCCGCCCCGAGCGCCCCACGGAGCAGTACACGATCGATTTCGCGTCACCGGCCTCATTCGGTTACGTCCCGCTGCTGCGCACGGCGTGCCTGTTGTCCGGCGACGAAATCCATTGGCCGGGCGGCAAGCAAAAGCTGAACCCGGCCCAGTTGCCCTTCGTGCAACACGTCGACGGCCGCCGTACGATCGCCGAGATCATCGAATCCGTGGGACGCGCGGGTGCCGTCCCCGATGAGCACCGGGCTCTGCTGCGAGATTTCGGCCACAAGCTGTTCCAAGGGTTATGGCGGTTGGACTTTCTGGCCATGGCGCTGAACGCCGACCCGGCCGGATAGCCGGTCCCCGGTCGGCTACATTCGCGACGGGCCCCCATAGCCCAATTGGCAGAGGCAGCGGACTTAAAATCCGTCAAGTGTCGGTTCGAGTCCGACTGGGGGCACCGTATAGCTCCAGATCAAGGGTTTTTGACTGGCTGGATCACGAACCGTTGGCAGGTTACCTGTATGCAGGTTGTAAACTCTAGGTCGTGCAGATGCCTGCCGAGGTGGTCGAGAGGCCGCTCACACCGATCAAGAGGACCCCCGGCACGGGCGGGGTGATTGACCTGTGGAAAAACAGCGACGGCAGCCCGTCCAAGCTCGCGACGGGACCGTGGGCTGAGGGCAAAGGCAGGCCGCAAGGCATCGGCAAGCGGTGGCGGGGCTGGTACGTCGGAGACGACGGTAAGCCGCACGCCAAGCGGTTCCGCATCGAGGCCGACGCCAAAGCATGGTCTGACATGGAACGCGGGAGGGTAGTCACTAACCAATGGGTTAGCCCAGATGTCGGCGTCGACGTATTCCAGGTAGTGGCGGAGCGTTGGTACACGACCAAGCAGGGGGCGCAGCGCAAGCCAAAAACGTTGATCGGTTACCGCTCGATTCTGGACACGCTGGTACTGCCCAGGTGGGGCGATACCCCAATGAAGGAGATCGCCTACCCGGAACTCTCCGCGTGGTTCGCTGGCCTGTCGGTGAACGGTTCGCAGGCTGGTACCCCGCTATCAGCCAGCCGCATCCGGCAGACACACCAGCTCATGGGGGCAGTGTTCAAGTACGCGATCAAGGCTCGGCTGGCATCCAAGAATGTCGTCGCAGAGATCAACCGCCGCCACGATCTGCCGGAACCGCCCGAGGCTGACCAGCACTACCTCACACACGCTCAACTCCTCGATTTCGCAAGGGAGACAGCACGATTCGAGGCCATGACTCTGATTCTCGGCTACTGCGGTCTTCGGTTTGGTGAAGCTGCTGCGTTGCGCCGCAGGGACATAGGCAACAGGGAGATTACGGTTCGCAACTCCGCCACCTATGTGCAGGGGCAGGGCATCGTGGAGACAGCCACTAAGACCAAGCGGACGCGTCGTGTTCCAGTGCCGGGGCCAGTCTGGGATCACCTCAAGGAAGAGCTATCCGGCGAGCCGGATGCGTTCGTGTTCCCCAGCCGCAAGGGTGGGCACCTACCGCTGGGGGAGTACCGCTGGGCGTTCGACAACGCATTGAAGGCGTTGCAGGCCCGCACCAAGGCGCAGCGTGAGAAGGAACTGGCCGACAGCGGGGAGGCAACAACGCCGGGCTTCCCAGCCATCACGCCACACGACTTACGCCATACCTGCGCATCTCTAGCCATCTCGGCTGGCGCAAACGTAAAGGTTGTGCAACACATGCTTGGCCATGCCACGGCGGCAATGACGCTGGACCTCTATGGGCATCTCATGAGTGATGACCTGGCCGGGGTGGCTGAAGCTCTAGCCAAGGCCATGACGGCAGCGAGGCGGATGGCGGCTGTGTAGGACGGCCATTCCAGGCCCTCACCGCCACTACTCCACGACGTTGCAGCTTGTCCGGTGCAAATGGGTATGGCAGTTACGGCACAGGGCAATCCAGCCGCGGACTGAGTTCCCGGTATACGCCGAAATTGTTGGCTTACAGTCCAACGGGTGGGCATACGGTGGGTGCGTTGGTGAAACGAGCACGCAGAACAGCATTGTCCAGGATTCACGGGACAGAAGGAGTCGAAGCATTGCTTCTCTGAATCACTCTCGCAGCGCGGGCAGTGAAGCCCCTTTGGGCATAGACCATTTCGAACGTTTGGAGCAGCAGTGAGCGAACTACTTCGCACCCGCGAGGTGCATGAAAAGACCGGAATATCCGAGGACACCCTGCGTTGGTGGCGTCACCGTGGAGAGGGTCCGCCGTCGTTCAAGCTGGGCAAGAAGATCGTCGTGTATCCCGCTGATGCGCTGGAAGACTGGATCAGTACTCAGCGAGCCATCAGCACCCAGGGCGACCAACAATGACGGTCGAAGCCCCGTGGGTCAAAGCTTCCCAGGCGGGTTGGGAACGACGCGCATTGGAGCTAGCGCAGCCCCTGTGGCTCAAGGTGGCGTGCATGGCCTATTCGCGAGTCGGGCCAAGCGGACATGCACAGTTCGACCGTGGCGAGCTGGCCGGCTTGATGGGGAAGTGCCGGCAGGACATTGACCGCGCAATACGTACCGCTGTCGGAAAGGGATGGCTCGACGAGGCATCTTGCACCGAGTGTCTGATGCCTCCAGCTGATTTCATCGAAATGAGCTTCGGTAACCGTCTTAAGGTTTGCAAGGTTCATCGGGATCAAAGAAAGATCAATAGAGGCGCGACGCAAATACGCTGGACAGTGGGTTGCGCTGAAGCACTCGATGACGCGAATGTCAACACTGAGTGTTTACAACGCTATACGTTCAGCGCTTCAGACGGGGTGATCGCGAGAGCGTCACACCGAGGCTTGCAGAGCGACGACGCACATATTGATCTGACCAATTTGAAATTGAAAATGCATGGACACAAAATTGCCGGGGAGAGAGGGCCGGATTTGCCGGGTGTGTCCGACGAAGGGCGGTGAAGGGGTTCCCCCCAGGCAATGCCGCTCGTCGCCTATCTGATGTGGCTCAAACGGACCCGAACACAGTTGGCCAGTGCGTCTGCCATACCTCGCGTTCTTGCCTGAAGAGTTCAGACTGGTCGGTCGCGGCCTTCAGCAGTTCCGGTGTCACGCCAGCAAGGAGAAGCAGCCGCACCAACAGCATCCAGCGAATAGACAAGTTCAGTGCGTGCATCTTGACCAGACTCTCAGTTCTGTTGCCACCGGAGTTGATGCCATGGGCCAATGACACCCGCTGTTCGACGACCGCATTCTTCCAACGATTTAAGCGCCCAACGCATTGCGGTACCGCAGCGGCCACAGGTTCTGCGAGTGCGCGTATTCGCATGGGGTAGCTAAACTCCGGCCACCAGTCGCGGAGCGCGTCGGTAAAAGACTTCCGTACCTCGGCGGGCATGGAAGCGGCGGCCAACCCATCCGTTGCCTGGTCGACCTCGGCTTGCGTGAAGCGGCGTGCTCCCGGAGCCAAGGTGCGGTGTAGCGCTTCCATTGCGGTCACCAGGGCGAGTGCCTCGGCTTCAACCGTCGGCATCTCTCCAGTAACAACAGCGGCGAGAATCTGCGGCACCGGGCTGATGCGTTCACATACTGCGAGCCACCGCGTTATGAAGTCGAGTCCCATCTGTTCGCGATCAAGTAGTAGCTCGCCGGAGGCGATGGGCGTGTCTGGCTCGACATGCCGTCCATGAACTGAGTTCCAAGTGTCGTTGTCCTGGGACCAAACTGACAGTGTTCTGAGGCTGCAACGTTTGCCGCTAAGGAGGGTGAGCCCGGTGGCGACTGGAATCGTGAAGCGCCGGAAGCAATCTGACAACGTCCAGCCAGCGTTTAACTCGACTTCTAAGTCGGCAGAGGTCGACTGACGCGCACCATGTAGGTCTGGGAAGCTGAACGAAAGACCCGAACCAAGAGTGACGTACCCGTCGCCTGACGAAAGCTGCGCATCAAGGTGGTCCACATCTTCGTACGACCACAGCATCTTGCGGCTCCCAACAACGTAGTTCCAGGTGATGCCTGGCAACTTCGCCCACTGGGTCAGGTTGCCGAAATCGGCTCGAATGCCATGGAATCGCATGCCTGGGTCGGGAAGCTGCGATTTCAAGATGCACCATTCGGCAGTGAGCAAATGTGATTCGGGTTGCTGTTGACCAGGGAACGGCAGACCGATTGAATGCCGTCGTCTCGTCCTGACTCCCCAGAGACTAAGCAATGAAGGCGATTCGGAGACTGAACCAAGGACCACCATGTCGAGGGGGTCATCTGCGTGCGAGATCGCTGTGGTTCCGCCGCTGAGCGGGGTGAAAACATAGTTCGGAGTGAGGGCTGGACTGACTTCAAGTTCAACCCGGGTTCCCTCGACTCGCACAACGCCTGTCCGCTGTATTTCAGGGGCATGCGGGTGCCAGAATTGTCCTAAGCAACTCGTCGGATCCGATGGAAATCCCCGGCTGGGCAAGCCGCGTACCTCCTTTGCTGTTGGTTCAGCTTCTAACGAGAGTCCTTTTCATGCCCCGGGAGGAAGTCTCTGATCGCGGCTCCCATGATCCGCGCTTTCGGCAGATCGAGAGTCAAATCCGGGATGCGGTAGGGGATGTCCCAGCCCTCCTCGTCGTAGAGGCATCGATATTTTTCAGTATCAGCGGGGTCGTTGTCGCGCGACATGACTGCGGTGAAGTGAACTTCGCCGTCTCCACAGAGGGCGGCGAGCCGTTTCACGAGGTCCTTGCTGCCGCCGTTGGCTATCCCCCAGTACTCGATTGTGTGCCGGTAAAGGTAACCAAGACATCGTTCTTCCCTATTGCCGCCCAACGCCTTGGGTAGTGCGATTGAAACGGCGTCGCTGTCGAATGGGTTGTCTGGCCGGGGTATCAGCACCAACGGGACTGAGATGCTTCCCACCCGCTTCCCGTATGCGGCGAAGGTTGCGTCCGCAAACTCCAACAGACGAAGGTCGTAGATGCCGTTGCCGTCGTCGTCTCGTATCCATGCCCACGAGACGCCGTCTGGGTTGATGGGGCCAGCAGGTGGAAGCGTGACGGTCTTGCCGTCCCATTGGATCGCATAGTCCGCCATATCTAGTCATCTTGCCCGGGAGGAGAACGGAGCAAGCCACTTTCCTACCTGATGTGTAACGCCAAGCAGTCCGCAGGTGAAGGGGCTGCTTACCAAGACTTCCGCGACTCGCCACTGCGGCATTGCGAAACACCTCGACGGCCATGGCCTGGGCTAGCCGTGTCCTAAGGCAGTTTCAGAACTAAAGAATTGAGACCACTGAACTGAGTTAGGTTGCTGTAGCGGAATTACCAGTTCATGCTGTCGCAAAAGTCGACTCAAAACCGTGGTATCAATAGTTGCATTTATGAGACTTATGAGACACGCTTAATCCATGGCCACTTCAACGACTGCCATGGGCACTCAACTCGGATACGCCCGCGTCAGCACTGGGCACCAATCCCTCGACCAGCAAGTCGATGCACTCACCACTGCGGGCGTCGACGCCAACCGGCTCTACAGCGACAAGCTGTCCGGAACTTCAACCCGCGAGCAGCGACCCGGCCTCGCGGCGCTTCTCGACTATGCACGCGAGGGTGACGCAATTGTGGTTGTTGGTATCGACCGCTTGGGCCGCAATGCCGCTGAGGTGATGACAACGATCCGCGAGCTAGGGGAGCGTGGGATCGTGCTGCGTTCCCTTCGCGAGGGCATTGACACGGCCAATGCGACTGGTCGAATGGTGGCTGGAGTGCTCGCAAGCCTGGCGGAACTTGAGCTCGAGCTTGGCCGTGAGCGCCGATCCGCCGCGCGAGAGGCCCGGCGGGCACGCGGGCAGGCAATTGGCCGGCCCAAGAAACTCAACGCATCGAACGCTGCCCTAGTTCAGCGGATGCACGCCAATGGTGAACCCGCTCGCACTATCGCGGAGGCTTTGGGTGTGAGCCGTGCAACCGTCTATCGTGTGCTAGCCGAGGTCGATTGAGTTGCAACATTTTGGGTCATGTCGCTTAGCGCGTTCGGCTGGCCTAAGCCTCCACTAAACCAACCGGAATCTGCAATTCGTTGTCGCTTGGCGAATGTCTTTTAGATGTTACCGTCGAGTTTTGTGACTCTTTTGGATCTTCAGGAGGCGGCGAAGACTGCCCGTCGGGACGGGTGGTGCAGTCTCAATGGTTCGGTGGAGGATGTCAGGTCAGCAGGACTTCGCCACGGTTGGCGTGAAGTCCCAAATCGAACAAGTGGCCCTCCCGTATCGGTTTTGCGACCAACCAGTCAGGCGGCGGCACCCCGAAGGTCACTTAGCGCAATTCACGGCCTCGACAGGCAGCCACTACACACCGACGGAGCGCATATCCGGCATCCACCAGACATCGTCATTCTTGTGGCAGCCAATCCGACGCCTGTGCCCACCCTCGTCAGTCACGTATTCCGGTCGAAAGGTCGCCCGGCGCGGTGGCCACCCCACCTTAACCATGGGGTATTTCTTGTTAAGAACGGACGAGAAAGTTTCTACACCACCGCTGGCCTCGGTCCAGGTGTCCGGTTCGACCCTGGTTGCATGACGCCCTGTGACCAGCGGGCGCGGCAATTGTCTGACTATTTCGTCCGCTTGTCCGATGACGCCGAGAAGTACGAATGGACCGCCGCTAACCAGGTGCTTGTTATCGACAACCGGCGCACTGTCCACGGGCGCGCAGCGGCTAACTCTCCCGGTGATGAGGATCGAGCCCTTAGCCGGATTTCATTTCTCACCGAGGGCAAACTATGACGGCTCCGTACGATCACGATGCTCTGTGGCTCAAGTCCAAGCTCTTCCTTAATCATGCGATGGATGACGACGAGCCTCGGACGTTCGAGGAACGCGCACTCTGGGGATCGCTCGCTCTCGAACTGCTCGCTAAAGCTGCTCTGTCGCGTCTTTCGCCGCTGTTGATAGCGACACCGCAAGAAGACGGAAACAACCTCCTCATCGCGGCGGGAGCGATTGCTGGCGATGCCCGCTTCCGTAGCATTCCCGCCCACACTTTGTTCGGACGGTGCCACAAAGCGTTCAAGCCATTCAACGAAAAAGAGGCATTTCAGATCGCACAGGCGCGAAATGAGTACCTGCACGGTGCGGGTATCGGTTTTGAAGGTCTCCCCGAGGACGCCTGGTGGGCGCGATTTTGGGCGCAAGTCTCGATTTTGGTTGATCACCTAGACCACGACCTCGACGGTCTGGTGGGAAGCGATCGAGTAGGACGCGTCGAGAGGTATCTGTCGCTAAATGCTAAGAATTTGGAGAATAGGCTCGAGAGCTTGTTGGAACACGCCCGTCAACTCCTCAGCTTACGAGGCAGCCACAATCCCCCGGCGTGGGTAGAACGCGAGTTCGCAAAGCCAAAAGACCTTAGAGCTGGGCTCTCACACTCCGACGGCGCACCGTGTCCGGCGTGCAGTAAAGAAGGGCTGCTAGAAGGCGAGGAAGTCCGCGATTACGAGGTCAAGTTTGAACAGACGGGCGAGGACGACTACGACCAGTGGGTTGAGCTCACTGTGGACGCCGAATATTTTAGTTGCGCAAATTGCCGCCTAGTTCTAGATGGCTACGAACTGCTCGAGCTCGCGGAATTGCCTCTCACGTTCGAGGCGGTTGGTGACGATTTCGACTTCCCAGGAGAGGAATACGGAAATGACTAGCTCCGGAATGCCATCCTGGCGTCCCAGCGTCACGGTAAAGACTTAACCGCCAAACTCTTTGGGTCCGCAGAAAAGCCAGACTAAGAACTGACCCATTGGCGTCGCCCACCGTTTCTCGTGATCTATCGCCTCCACAAAATCGAGGAATGGGTCTGGGCGAAATTCTGCAATGTCGCCAAGGATGAGGATCTGATCGTCGCGGGGAATGTCGTCGAGATCGTCTGGCAGGCTGAGCCGAAACCACAGGGCCCTACCGGGATGTCTGGGCCAGCGGTCGTCAACGGAGTTCAGTTCGTTCAAGTCGACGCCGCCGACGGCCAAGCCGCCGTATTCGAGATATGGAGCGAACGGCTGACCATAGGGCATGCGATCAGCCACTTCTACGAGCCCCCGATCGGCGATGCCGTGGATAGCTCGATGCAAGCTGACGCGGTCGCTTCTTGTCGCACCGCTCGGGACAAGATCGAGCAGGTCGACGGTGTACCACCGCCATCGGGCGCGTGCGGCCCGTGGCACTGCTGACTCGTCAAAGAGGTGGTCGTAGGGGTATTGCTGCGTGAGTGGATAGCGGTCATAGCTGCGTCGGCTCAACAAGCCATTTAGCACTCGACGCTGCAACTTGCCAAAGCCGCGTGACACGTCACACAGTCTAAGTGTTGCCTATATAGGGCTAAGCGTTGCCTTCGCTGCAGAAATCTATTAGGCACGAGGAAAATAAAAGCTGCCCCCAAATCCGCGGCAACGGAGGGGGCAGCTTGTCCCCGAGTCGTCTCACCAACCAAAGGACGTTTATGAGCATAGACCGCGCAGTCATCAAGCAGTACCGAAGCCCTTCATCCGCGACCGCTCCAAAATCCGGCGGTCGCCGCTGATGCGAGTCCACGAACTTGCGAAGCGGCTCGGTTGGACATCAACACGGGCCATCGAGACGCTGCGGGAACGTGGCGAATATGTGCAATCAGCAGGGAGCAAGATCGAAGCCCCTGTTGTGCGAGATATGTTGCGGGATTTCGCGGCTGATGTCTCGACCCCCTCGGAGCAATTGTCCGATGTTGCAATCGACCCTGGCTTGTACGGGCGGTCTGCCGCTGTGTCCGCTGGGTCGGATGCCGACGGCTTGTCCTTCGCTGCTGACCTAGCGCGTGTGAAAGCGCAACTGCCACAGAAGAAGTCCGATGGCAAGCCGACTGCTTGGATGTCACCCGTGCTTCGGGTGCTGCTTTACGAGGCCGTAATCCCCTGTCGTCCGGACCGTCTCGGCGAACCCGAAGGTGACTTCTACGCCTGGGAGATGAAGAAGGCTAAGCAGAAGCACCAACAATGGGCAGCCGCCCAATTGAATGGCCTTCATGGTAATGACGAGACCATCATCCGATGGATTCGGCTTACCCATGACGGTACTAAGGCACAGTTAGCGGCTGATTTGTCGCGACTTGGCATAACGGTCGACGAGGCTGGGCTCCGCGTCACCCACGGTCGGCCTGATGCACGGCGGGACACTATTTTTCAGCGGTACTGCGATGGTCATCTCTCATCATCAGAAGCCCTTGCCGAGGTCCAGCAATGGCGGCGGAACCACGCCGCAGGCTGACCGTGGAGATGTTTGCCGCTCCAGTCCGCTGCGCCGAGTTGGACCAGGGCGGAGCCGCCTACCCTAGCCGCTCGATGATGGTGGCGTTGGCCATGCCGCCGCCCTCGCACATCGTCTGCAAGGCATAGCGACCGCCCCGCTGCTCCAAGGCGTTGACAAGGGTCGTCATGATGCCGGCACCGCTGACACCCAGCGGGTGGCCTAGTGCGATTGCACCACCGTTCACGTTGGTCCGCGCCAGGATGTTGCTTTCCCGTATCCACGCCATTGGCCCAGGCCAGCACGACGGACAAGCTATGACGGAACAGGGGTTTCGTGGTCCTCCACTGTTGCTAGAAGTCCGAGACGAGGGCTGGTCCCATTGACTAGCTGATTGACCAACTTCAATTTCGCGGTGTCACCGGGAGGGATGGCGGGTGCCCCTTTCGGTTCCTGCTACCGCCTATGGCTTGGTCGCGAACCATCCTGTAAACGGACTGTATGCACATGGCGCCGAAACGCTCCCAATCCCACCAACGAAAATACAGGCATAATCCCTGTTTATCTGCACTTTCTGCAAGTGTGCCAACGGATGCCAACACTGGCAAACCCCTGAATCCGCGGACTTAAAATCCGCCCAGTGTCGGTTCGAGTCCGACTGGGGGCACTAAAAATTGGCTGGACGTCGCTGTCCATTACCCAGAGCAGTCGGCCCGCCCCCGAGCGGGTCACGGGCCGCTGCTTCGTCGGAGAGTAGGCCTGCGACGGGTGATCAGGCCGTCGCCGCCGCCTTCTTGCCGAAGATGCGCTCCAGCGCCGCGGTGTCGCCGTATGCCTGCACCCGTACGGTGCGACCGTTGCGCACGGTGAATACCGTTGCTGCGTCCGTGGTTTCGCCGGCCACGGTGGTTTGGCCGAGCATGATTACCAAGTCGCCGTCCGCGAGCATGCGCTCGCTCGTGACAGAAGCTTGCTTCTCACTCATCTTGGCCAGCAGCTCTGCTATTTCCTGCTTGCCGTGGTAGCTGCCGCTGATGGCGCTGTCGCCCGGCTGGATCCACTCGACGTTGTCATCGAACAGGCTCATCACCGTGTCGCCGTCACCAGCGTTGAAGGCTTCGTACCCCTTCTTGATCAGCTTCATGTTCTGTTCTTGCTCTGACATTCCCGTTGCCTTTCGTGATAGTCCGATGTTTCGGCCGTGACCGACATGGCCGGTCCAGCGTCCGACTGAAACGCGCTAGAGCGCGCATCGCCTGGTCAGAGGTGCTCCATCATGCGAGACATCCGTCCATCCTCGAAATAGCTGGTGTAACGCCGCGGATAGACAGGCCGCGGCTCGGGCAGTCTGAAGTGGATATGGCCGATGGCTGATATGAAAGCTGCACGAGACCAGTGACGATGAATCATTGCCGGCGACACCGCTGCGGCGGCCACTGCGGTGTTGAACAAGACCTCCGATTCGCTGATCACAACCGGTGACGAGGCGTTTCGGGCGGCGTCGGTGGTCGCTTGACCGGTATCCGGGCGGTCGATCGGCATGCCCGTCGCGGCCGGAGCTGGCTCGACATCGAGCGCCGACCGACCGGCTGGGGAGTGCGACTTGGGTAGTAGGTGCAACATGGCGGATGCCTTCTGGTGATTGCTGGCTCCGACTGGGAGTCACAGGGATCGAACACTTCAAGGGAAGCATCATGAGGTGGGCAAACACCTCATCTATATGGATGACATTTCGATCCGAACGGGATCCGACTATCCTTTGCTGAAGCCTGCGGGAGGTATACAGCGAGGAAGGCGAATCGATGCGGATACCAACCGGTGAATCGAAGCCCCGGCCGTGGTTACTGTCGAGGATTTCTCCCGCCTGATAGCTGGCATCTACGCTGCGGCGGTCACTCCTGATCGCTGGGAGGCGGCCTTGGGTTCGATTCGCCGCGCGCTGGACGGGACAGCCAGCGGGTTGTTTTTGGCAGACAGTACGGTCTGGTCCGTTCTCGATTCGACCCTTCCCGCGGCCGCCGCCAAGAGCTACGTGGAGTACTACCACCGCTTCGATCACGTGCTTGCCGCCGTCGGGCGAGGCCCGGTCGCCGCGGTACGGACGGGGACGGAGTTGATGCCGCTCGTGTCGAAGTCGGAGTTCTACGAAGAGTGGTTGCATCCCCTCGAACTTGGCGACGGGATGTTCGTCCGGCTGACGGGTGGGCCCACACCGACGTGTTTCATCGTCGGGGCACCGAGACGCACCGAGTCGTTCGACACGTTTGACCGTGTGAAGTTGATGAGGGGCCTGGTTCCACACCTGCAACAGGCCGTGCGCACACAAAACAAGCTTGCCGCTCTTAGCCACACCACTGCGGAGCTGGCGGACGCACTGGAGGTTGTCCGGCACGGAATCGTCGTCGTCGTCTCCCACGAACACTTAGTTAAAGAAATGAATTCGGCTGCGGAACGGATTTTCCGCGCCGGAGATGGGTTTTGCATGCGGTCAGGATGCATCGCTGCGACGAGCGCGCACACTGAACGAGAGCTGCATCGCGCCATAGACGACGCGCTTCGAGGCGGATGCTCCACCATTCGGGCGGAGCGGTCGCTCATCTCTATTCGCCCCTCCGGTAAGCGGCCGTATGTCGTCCATGTGCTGCCATCCCACTGCCGTGATGCCGATGGGCCACTGAGGAAGCCAAAGGCCTTGGTTCTCATCATCGACCCCGAGGACGAGCCTGAACCCCCTGCGGTGTTGTTGCGGCGGCTCTACCGCCTCACCGATGCCGAGGCAGACGTTGCCTTGCGCATCGCGCATGGCGCGGGCTTGAAGGAAATTTCACAGGAGCTGTCGGTCTCAGTGACGACGGTTCGCACTCATCTGCAACATGTCTTCGACAAAACCGACACGCACCGCCAAGCTCAGCTGGTCCGCCTTCTACTCGTGCTACGTCCGTAGTCACGCGGGCCCGCTGTGCACCCGACCGTATTTGGCCGCCAACAAGGACGTTTGACTCACGCCCTGTCCCCTCAGGTCCGCCGATCGCGGACCAAGGTTTTGGGCCTGCCGCCGACGACGCCGCAAACCGCCACTCATACACTGACCCAGCATGGGCATGCTGTTCGGCCTCGCGCCGTGGATCGTGTATTGGGTACTCGTCGGTAACGTCCCGTTCGCGGCGGCCGTGCTGGTCGCGCTGGCGATCGCCGCCGCCAGCCTGGGCGCCGGCGGCGTGGCCGGCAGGAAGTGGCAATTCTTTGACTTCGCTTCCGTCGCAGTGCTTTTGGTCCTCGCCGCGCTGACCTTCGCGCTCAGTGAGTCATTCCTGCAGCGGTGGATACTGCCGCTGAGCAACGCCGGGATCTTCCTGGTGACGCTGACCGGGGTGCTGGTCGGCAAGCCGTTCGTGGCCGAGTTCGCCGCCGCCGAACAGGCCCCCGACATCATCAAAACCGAGCTGTTCGGCCGGATCGTCAAGATCCTCAGCTGGCTCTGGGTAGCGACGTTCGCCGCGATGACGGTGTCCTCGGCGATCCCGTCGATCCTGGCGGGCCCCGCGGGCCCGGCCGGCACGACCGCCGCCCTGATGCTGGACACGAAGACCCCGCTGTTCTTCCTGTGCTACTGGATCATTCCCTTCGGGCTGCTGGGGCTCACGGCGGTGGCGTCGCGACTGCTGCCCGACCGGATGCTGGTCGGGATCGACGACGTCGCACGGGAAACCTCGTTCGTCGCCTATGACGAAGCCACCATCGACGAGCTTTACTTCCTCGCCCAGGAGCACGCCAATCGAGAGGTGGGCCCGGGCAAGGAGGCCTACGCCGTCAAGGTCGGCGGGATGGGCACCCCGTTGACCGGAGACGAGTCCCGCAAGTCGTGGCCATCGACCTACAAGGTGCGCGACAAGCGGCACTGAACGCCCACCGCGGTTGGGCTACGTTGGTTCTCGGCGGAGCGGCCCCGAACCGACGCACGCGCTCCGCATCCGGTCAAGGGCACCCCATGACGGGTTCTCCGCCGGAGCGGAGAAAGGGAGTCGCGATGAACGCACCCAGCGCGGACGCCATGCGCGCGGAAACCATCACCATCACCGGCCACGGCGGCGACGAGATCGAGGCCTACCAGGCGGTGCCGCTCGCGCAGGGATCGCGGGGTGGCGTCGTGTGGATCCACCACATGCCCGGATACGACCGCGAAACCAAGGAGTTCGTCCGCCGGCTCGCCGTCAGCGGCTACAACGCCGTTGCGCCCAACCTCTACTCGCGGGAGGCCCCGGGTGCCGCGCCCGACGACGCGGCCGCCGCGGCGCGGGCCGCGGGCGGGGTGCCCGACGAACGATTGGTCGGCGACGTCGCGGGCGCGGTGGAGCACCTGCGATCGCTGCCGGGCGCCAACGACAAGTTCGGCGTCATCGGGCACTGTTCGGGCGGACGGCACGCCTACCTGGCCGCCTGCTCACTGCCGTTCGATGCGGCGGTGGACTGCTACGGCGCGTTCATCGTCGAGGACCCGCCCGAGGGCATGCCCAAGGCCATGAAGCCGATCCTTGACCTGGCCGGCAACCTCAGCTGTCCGCTGCTGGGCCTGTTCGGCCTCGACGACCGGTTCCCGGCGCCCGCCGCCGTGGCCACCCTGGACGCCGAACTCTCCAAGCTCCGCAAGCCGCACGAGTTCCACTCCTATGAGGGTGCGGGCCATTCGTTCTTCTCCGTCGACCGTCCGGCGTATCGGCCGGAGGCCGCGGTGGACGGGTGGCGGCGCATCGATGAGTTCTTCGCCACCCACCTGAAAGGCTAGGCGTCTGCCATGTGCACCTATCTCACCGAACACGTCGAGATCGACGGCAGCGGCAAGGGCGCGACGGGATGGTTCGGGGCCAGCCGCGCCACGGTGTACGTCGACCATCCCGTCCACGCGCCCTACGGCCACACGGTCAACATCGACGTGATCAACCCGCAGCTCGGCCCGTCGGCGCGGGTGGCCCTGGAATTGACCGAGGAGAGCGCGCTGGCGCTGGCCGACGCCATCCACAAAGCGATCGGCCACGCACCGGCCGGACTGGCCTCCAAGGATCAGTAGGTCAGCGATGAGCGCCGAACGCGACTACCCCGACATGGCTGCCGCCCGCGGCCGGATCGAACCCGCCCCGCGGCGCGTTCGGGGTTACCTCGGCGATGCGCTGGTCTTCGACACCACCGGCGCCCGGTACGTGTGGGAGGTCCCTTACTACCCGCAGTACTACATCCCGCTCGCCGACGTCCGCACCGAGTTCCTGCGCGACGAAAACCACGCCCAGAAGGTGCAATTCGGCCCGTCTCGGTTGTACTCACTGGTGGGCGCCGGCCAGACGCACGAGTCCGCCGCGCGGGTGTTCGACGCCGACGGCGGCGGCGCGTTGGCCGGTACCGTTCGCTTCGAATGGAACCCGTTGCGCTGGTTCGAAGAAGACGAGCCGATCTACGGTCACCCGCGCAACCCGTACGCACGCGTCGACGCCTTACGCTCGCACCGCCACGTGCGGGTCGAACTCGACGGCATTGCGTTGGCAGACACCACTTCTCCCGTTTTACTGTTCGAAACCGGTTTGCCCACAAGGTATTACATCGATCCGACGGATGTGGCCTTCGAGCACCTGGAACCCAGCGCGACGCAGACACTGTGCCCGTATAAGGGAGTAACGTCGGGCTATTGGTCGGTACGGGTGGGCGACGCCCTGCACGAGGACTTGGCGTGGACCTACCACTATCCGCTGCCGGCGGTGGGGCAGATCGCCGGTCTGATCGCGTTCTACAACGAAAAACTCGACCTCACCGTCGACGGCGCCAGATTGGCTCGCCCGCAGACCCAGTTCAGCTAGTGGCGGCAAGGTGTGATCTTTCCCTCCTCGCCCTTCTAAGCCTGAGAATTCCTTACTAATCCGCCGTAGGCCCGTTCACGTGGGCGGTTAGCGGCCCGGGTGAAATCCGCCGGAAGCGGGTTTGCCTCACTTTCGCTACGGGTAAGCGTCTGCGGTACAGCGTGATTGGAAGTCTGAGCAGAACCTGAGTGCGAACAGTGACGTAGCTAACGTCGAGCATTCCTGACCTGCTTTGCGGCGATGTGCGGCCAGTAGACTACCGAAAACCAGTCTCGTCAGTGCCTTTCGGTGCTGAAAGCCGGTGGATCCGATGGTCGGATCGCCGCGAAACATCTCGGCGGCGTCGACACTCGACCACTAGAGCCGACAACCACAGCAAAGGCGGTATCAAACGTGAACGATGTGAACGGCCCTACAGCCGCGCACCACGAACGAGACGGGCGAGCCTTCGAGGTGGACACCACCTCGGTGATCCGAGTCCCACTGCACAACGGCCCGATCAGCGATATCGACATCAGCCCCGACGGGCGCCGGCTGGTCGTCACGAACTACGGCCGCGACATGGTGTCGGTCGTCGACGCCAAGACCTGCCGCGTCTCGAGCACCGTCACCGGCCTGGCCGAGCCCTTCGCAATCGCGATGAACGGCGCGGACGCCAACTACGCCTACGTCAGCACGGCGACCGCCGGCTATGACGCGATCGAAGTCATCGACGTCGTCACCAACTGGCGCATCGCCACGCACCGGCTCGCGCACAGCGTGAGCGGCCTGACGGTGAGCCCGGACGGCAGGTACCTGTACGCCAGCCGAAACGCGGTTCGCGGCGCCGACGTGACGGTGCTGGACACCACCACCGGTGAGCTCGAGGTGATCGAGCTGGCGGCCGAAACCGGTACCACCACCGAATGCGTGCGGGTCAGCGCCGACGGCCGGCGCCTGTACGTCGGCATGAACGGGCCGACTGGCGGCAGCCTCGCCATGATCGAGACCCGCACGCGCTCCGACAACCGCCGGGTCGGCGGCCGGTCGCGCATCGTCGGCGTCATCGACCTTGGTCTGCCCGTGCGGGACGTGGCGCTGAGCGACGACGGCGCCACGGCGTACGTGGCGAGCTGCGATCCCGTCGCGGGCGCGGTGCTCGACGTGGTCGACACCCGGGCCACCGAGATCGTCGGCACCCACAAGGTGCCCGAGATCACCGGCCCGCTCACCAGGATGACGCTGAGTCGCGACGGCGCGCGCGCCTACCTGGTCAGCGATGACCGCATCACGGTGCTGAGCACCCATCGCCAAGAGGTCGTCGGCGAGGTCAAGGTGTCCCACCACCCGTCCTGCGTGGTGGAAAGCCCCGACGGCGCCCATCTCTACGTCGCCGACTACTCCGGCGTGGTGACCGCGGCGCGCATCGCCTCGCCCACACCGCTGCCGCGCGCCGGCGAGCGGGACCTGTCTATCGCCGGCTGGTTGCCCGAGCTGCCGGAGTGGGAGCCGGTGCTGGCCTAGCATCACCGGGGTCCTGTGCGTCTGTGAATCCTCGGCGCCGAGTGTGAATCCTCGTCGGGGTTTGTCGGCGTGTCGCCGCCCAGCGTTCACACTCAAAGCCTTGGTTGCACGCTCGATCGGGGTCGTTTCGGCCCGGTAGATGCCGCCACTCACCCTGAATTCGGGCTTAGGGTAAGAGGCGGTCGCCGACACGGGCGGTGCTGCGCTGAGAGTAAGGGCGGTAGATCAATGGACGGCACCATGCAGGACTTTCCGTTGACGATCACCGCGATCATGCGGCACGGCTGCACCGTGCACGGGGAACGCACCGTCACCACCTTCACCGGGGACGGATACCGGCGCACGACGTATCGGGAACTGGGTCAGCAGGCCGCGCAACTGGCGAATGGACTACGCCGCCTCGGTATCACCGGTGACCAGCGGGTGGGCACGTTCATGTGGAACAACGCCGAACACCTCACCGCATACCTCGCGTTGCCGTCGATGGGCGCCGTCCTGCACACCCTCAACATTCGCCTGTTCCCCGAGCAGATCGCCTTCGTCGCCAACGAGGCCGAAGACCAAGTGGTGCTGGTCGACGCGTCACTGGTCAAACTGCTCGCGCCCGTGCTGCCAGACCTCGAGACCGTGCACACGGTGATCGTGGTCGGCGACGACACCGAGCCGCTGCAGGGGGCCGGCAAGACCGTGCTGCGCTACACCGACGTCCTTGACGGCGAGCCCACCGAGTTCGACTGGCCGCACATCGACGAGAACTCCGCGGCCGCGATGTGCTACACCAGCGGCACCACCGGCAACCCGAAAGGCGTTGTCTACAGCCACCGTTCGAGCTTCCTGCACACCATGGGCGCGTGTACCACCAATGGCATCGGGGTCGGGGCCACCGACAGCGTGCTGCCCATCGTGCCGATGTTCCACGCGAACGCCTGGGGGCTGCCCTACGCCGCGCTGATGGCCGGTGCCGACCTGGTGTTGCCCGATTGCCACCTGGACCCCCGGTCGCTGGTCCGGATGGTCGAGGACCTGCGGCCCACGGTGACGGGCGCGGTGCCGACCATCTGGAACGCCGTCGCTCATCACCTCGAGGACGACCCCGACCACGACATGTCGTCGCTGCGGTTGGTGGTCTGCGGCGGCTCGGCCGTCCCGGTGTCGCTGATGCGCACCTTCGAGGAAAAACACAACGTGCAGATCCGGCAACTGTGGGGGATGACGGAGACGTCGCCGCTGGCCACCATGGCGTGGCCGCCGCCGGGAACCCCGGAGGACCAGCACTGGGCGTTCCGCGGGACGCAGGGCCAGCCGGTCTGCGGGGTCGAGATGCGCATCGTCGACGACGACGGTCAGGTGCTGCCCAACGACGGCAACGCCGTCGGCGAGGTCGAGGTGCGCGGACCGTGGATCGCCGGCGCCTACTACCTGGGTCGCGACGAGTCGAAGTTCGACTCCGGCTGGCTGCGCACCGGCGACGTCGGCCGCATCGACGAACGCGGCTTCGTCACTCTGACCGACCGCGCCAAGGACGTCATCAAATCCGGCGGCGAATGGATCTCCTCGGTGGAGTTGGAGAACCTCTTGATCGGCCACCCGGATGTGGTCGAGGCCGCGGTGGTCGGGGTTCCCGACGAGCGCTGGGAGGAGCGGCCGCTCGCCGTGATCGTGGCCAAGGACGGCTCCTCGGTGAGCGCCGGACAGCTGCGAAAGTTCCTCGCCGACAAGGTCGTTCGATGGTGGCTGCCCGAGCGGTGGACGTTCGTCGACGAGATTCCGCGCACCAGCGTCGGCAAGTACGACAAGAAGACCATCCGGTCGCGGTACGCCGAAGACGGATACCAGGTGGTCGAGGCCCACGACTGAGCTGAAAGGCGTTACACCGGTGCCAGATTCGCTCGTTGTTGATCAGTCCGTGGTCGCCCCGGTCGCGGTCGCAGACGCATTTCACCGCACGCTGCCCATCGCGCTCCCGACGCTGTTTCACCGCTGGTATGGGCCGTTCCCGCCGATCAAGGAGGTGCGCGAGCAGACCGGCGCCTGGGATGCCGCGGGCCAAACGGGCATCGTGCACCTGGCCGGTGGTGCCCGCATGCGCGAGGAACTGACCAGTGTCGATCCGCCGCGCTCGTTCGGCTACCGGCTCTCGGAGATCACCGGCCCGATGGCGCTGCTGGTCGACCACATCCTCGGCGAATGGGTCTTCGCCCCGGCCCCGGGCGGCACCGAGATCACCTGGCGCTGGGACATCCGCCCGCGCTCGCCGCTGACGGCCCGCGCCCTGCCGGTGCTGGGCGGCCTGTGGAAGGGCTACGCGCGCCGGGCGCTGCGTCACCTGTCGACCTTGCTGACGGCGTGACCCGCGACCGCTAGCGTGGGGAGCCATGTGCCGACTCTTTGGCCTGCACGCCGGGACGCACGCGTGTACCGCGACCTTCTGGCTGCTGGACGCCCCGGACAGCCTGGCCCAGCAGAGCAGGCGGAATCCGGACGGCACCGGGCTGGGCGTCTTCGACGAACACGGCCGGCCGCACCTGTACAAGGAGCCGATAGCGGCCTGGCAAGATGCCACATTCGCGACCGAGGCACACCGGATGACCGGCACGACCGTCATCGCCCATGTCCGATACGCGACCACCGGCTCGCTCGACATCCACAACACCCACCCCTTCCTGCAGGACGGGCGGATCTTCGCGCACAACGGCGTCCTCGAAGGATTAGACATCCTCGACGAGCGGCTGCGTGAGGTCGGCACCGAGGATTTGGTGTTGGGGGACACCGATTCCGAGCGGGTCCTCGCGTTGATCACCGCGTCGATCCGGGCCCGCGACGGCGACATCACCGCCGGCCTCACCGACGCCATGCGATGGCTCGCCGACCACGTTCCCATCTACGCGGTCAACGTGTTGCTGAGCACGGCCACCGACATGTGGGCGCTGCGCTACCCCGAAACCCATCAGCTCTACATTCTGGATCGATCCGACGAGGAGGCGTCGCATGACGCGGAATTCGACTTGTGCACCAAGCGGATTCACGCCCGGTCGGAGCATCTGTGTGAGCGGTCGTCGGTGGTGTTCGCCACCGAGGTGATGGACGACGAGCCACGCTGGCGGCTGCTGCCGGCGGGCGAACTCTTCCATGTCGATGCGGATCTGCACATCCACCGCAGCATGATCCTGCCCGACCCGCCCAAACATCTGCTGCGTCGCGAGGACCTGAGCTCGCCGGTGGAGGAGTCGCAGCACGCCCTGCCGAACACCCGGCAACTGGCCTGATCGGTGCTGGCAAGGTAGACGGCGTGACAACCAAACGCGCGCTGGTGCTGGCCGGTGGGGGAATAGCGGGAATCGCCTGGGAGACAGGTGTTCTGCGGGGCATCGCTGACGAGTCACCCGCGGTGGCCCGGCTGCTGACCGAGTCGGACGTGCTGGTCGGGACCTCGGCGGGCTCGGCGGTCGCCGCGCAGCTGAGCAGCGGCCACACCCTGGCCGAGCTGTTCGACCGCCAGGTCGCCGAGTCGTCGGCCGAGATCGATTCGGGGGTCGACATCGAGGCGATCACCGAACTGTTCCTGACCGCCCTGGGGGAGCCGTACGAGGAATCGCTGGACAGGACCCGCCAACAGATGCAGCGGATCGGGGCCGTCGCGCTGGCGACCAAAACCGTTCCCGCGCCGGTGCGCCGGGACGTGATCGCGCACCGCCTGCCGTCGCACGACTGGCCGGACCGCGACTTGCGGCTCACCGCCATCGACGTCGCCACCGGCGAATTGACCGTGTTCGACCGCGACGCCGGTGTCGACCTGGTCGATGCGGTGGCGGCCAGCTGCGCGGTGCCCGGGGCGTGGCCGCCGGTGACGATCGGCGACCGCCACTACATGGATGGCGGGGTCGCCAGCTCGGTCAACCTCGTGGTGGCCGCCGACTGCGACACGGCGGTGGTGCTGGTGCCCTCCGGCGTCGACGCTCCCTCGCCGTTCGGTGCGGGGCCGGCCGCCGAGGTCTCGGCCTTCCCCGGCGCGGCCTTCGCCGTGTTCGCCGATGCCGATTCGCTGGCCGCGTTCGGGCCCAACGCCTTGGACCCGGACTGCCGCATTCCGTCGGCGGTGGCCGGACGCGAGCAGGGCCGCCGCGAAGCCGCCGCCATCGCCCGCTTCCTGGGCGCGTGAATGCGCTTGGCGCGCAAGGGTATTGAGACCGCTCAGTGCTCGGTCGTGGGCGGGGATTCCGGGTCGTCCTCGACGTCCAGCGCGTCGAGCGCCTCGTTCGCCAGCGCCCGCCCGGCTTCGATGACCTCCACCGCCCGGTGGAATTCCAAGGCCCGGCAGGTCGAGCGCGGGACCTCGATGAGTAGGTCGGGCGGGTAAACCGCCAGGGTGTGACGCGCCAGCGCCGCCTGGGCGATGTCGATGGTCCGGTTCATCACCTCGAAGCTGCCCAGCTTCGGCACGCCGCATCCGGCGCCGGGTAATTCGTCGACCTCGTGGTCGACGTCGTCGTCGGCCGCGGGCCGCTCGTCATCCGGGGCGTCCGCCCAGCCGTCGGCCTCCCCGCTCGGGCCGCCCAGTCTGCTCAGCACGGCCCGCGCCGTCGGCCGATCGAGCAGCGAACGGGCGGCGGCCGTGTCGAGCAGCGCGGAGGTGCTGCGCACCATGCGGGTCAACCACTCGACGGTGGCGCCGGGCTCCGGCTCGCGGTTGCCGATCGCCTCGCTGCCGGACAGGCTCACCGCGATGGTCAAATCGGCGTTGACCGCGGCGAGCGGGGCCATCGGCAGCGGATCCAGGATGCCGCCGTCGGCGAGCAGCCGCCCGTCGACCGCATGGGGGGCTATCACCCCGGGGATGGCGATGGACGCGCGGATCGCCTCGTCGAGGGGGCCGCGCTGAAACCACACCGACTTGCCCGCCAACAGGTCGGTCGCCACCGCGGTATACGGGATGGGCAGGTCCTCGATGGCGACCGGGCCCAGGACGTCGCGCACCGCGTCCAAGATCTTGCCGGCCCGCATCACACCGGCCGCGCTGATGGACGGGTCCAGTAGCCGCAGGATGGTGCGCTGGGTCAGCGACTTCGCCCAGTCGGCGAACTCGTCGAGTCGCCCGGCCGCCTGCAGACCGCCGACCAGGGCGCCCATCGACGAGCCGGAGACGCCCACCACCTCGTAGCCGCGCGCCGCCAGGGCCTCGATCACCCCGATGTGCGCGTAGCCGCGGGCGCCGCCGCTGCCGAGCGCGAGTGCCACCCGGGTCGCTGCTGATCGACGCGGAACTTCGTCAGGCACCCCTCCATTTTGCGCGGGGGCGCGAGGTGACCGGGCGGCCAGGGCAGTTTTTTCAGCCGTGATCCCAATTACGCGGCGGCGCGCACCCCGGGCGCGGCGCTACCCGCATTCGTTGTTGGCGGCCGCCCGCGCGGCGACGATCACGGCCGCCTGCCGGGCCGGGGTCAGCTTCGACCAGGGCGCGTTCCAGCTGCCCGGGGTGCCCGTCGGTGACGCCTGCACCATCGACAGATAGGGCTCGAACAGCGACGCACCGGTCTTGGGCTGGGCGTCCATCCACTGCTGCGCGGCGTGACAGGCCTGGTAGTACTCCTCTTCGGTGGAGTCCGCGGGCACATCGACCCTGGTTGTCACGCCCGAGGGGGACAGGCCGACCGCACCCGGGGGCGCCGAACCGGGGCCCTTGGGGATGCCGGACGGCCGCGCCGACGAGGACGAGGGAGCACCGGTGTGCGCGCCGTGCGAGCACCCCGTGGCCGTCAGGGCCATGCCCACCACGAAGGTCGCCACCACCACCGCGCCCCATCGCCGGGACCGATCACCGCACCAGCGCACGGTCTCAATCTATGCAACACTTGCGGCCGTGATGGAGCGCTTCGGATTTTGCGAGTGTTGTCGGCCGTAACACGCCGCCGCTTGTCCTTTCCGTTTTCGCCCTGGAGCTCCCCTGATGTCTGTTCCCGTAGCCACTGAGGCTGCCGCGCGCCCCCGCACCCTTTCCGCCCCGTCCGCCGGTCCGACCCGGCTTCGCGTGCCCGATCTGCTCTACGCCACCGACCGGGCCGCCGACGATGTGCTCAGCGGGCGCTGCGATCACCTGCTGCCGCCGGGGGGCATACCGCAGTCGCGGCGCTGGTTCACCCGCATCCACGGCGACGAGGAACTCGACGTCTGGCTGATCAGCTGGGTGCCCGGGCAGCCGACCGAACTGCACGACCACGGCGGGTCGCTGGGGGCGTTGACCGTTCTGTCCGGATCGCTCAACGAATATCGTTGGGACGGAAGGGCTTTGCGACGCCGTCGGCTCGACGCCGGCGATCAGGCCGGATTCCCGTTGGGCTGGGTGCACGACGTGGTCTGGGCGCCCCGCCCGGTGTCGGCGCCCGTCGCGCTGCCGAGCGCGGGGGTGCCGGGCGCCGCGCCGGTGCAGCCGACGCTGAGCGTGCACGCGTACTCGCCGCCCCTGACCGCGATGTCGTACTACGAGATCACCGACCGCAAGACGTTGCGCCGCGAACGTACCGAACTGACCGACCAGCCGGAAGGATCGCCATGAGCCGCATCGACGTCGTCCTGAGATCCGCCCGGCGCCGGTTTCGCCGGTTGCCCGCGGTGGAAGTGCCCGACGCGGTGCGCCGCGGCGCGGTGCTGGTCGACATCCGGCCGCAGGCCCAGCGGTTTCGTGAGGGCGAGGTGCCCGGGGCGCTGGTGATCGAACGCAACGTGCTGGAGTGGCGCTGCGATCCCACCAGCGAGGCCAGGCTGCCCGAGGCGGTCGGCGACGACGTCGAATGGGTGATCCTGTGCTCGGAGGGCTACACGTCCAGCCTGGCCGCGGCGGCGCTGCTGGACATCGGCCTGCACCGCGCCACAGACGTCATCGGGGGCTATCACGCGCTGGCCGGCGCCGGCGTGCTAAGCGAGCTGGCGGGGGGCCGGGTCGATCCGGTGTTCGCGGACACCGGCTCGGCCGCCCGCCGCTGGCTCTAGGTCGCCTCGTCAGTCGTTGCTTCGTTGAGGTGGTCAGCAACGGCGACCTTGCGTTGGGAACCTGCCAAAGCCGGGCCCACTAGTTAACTGCAACCCCGACGGGTGATTCGACGCCGGCCGGGGGAACGCATGCGGCCGCGGCAACGGCGGTCATTGCGAGGACGGCCGCAATCAGGATCTTCGCGGTTAGACGTGACATCAGGACTCCGTTCTTCGGCCCCCTGACAGAACTCTAGATGGACCGCGGGCAAATTTCAATCGCGATTGAATTAATGCATCGTGCTGGGGGTGTTCCGTACGGAATCTTCGAGGTCACCGCCGCGTCGCCGGCGCTGGTTCGGTGGCTGTCCGGCAGGCACGGGACCGCATCTTCGCGCGCCGTGGCGGTTATTGCGTCGCCAGGCCGAGCCCCAGCTCATCGGCGGGGGCGGTGAGGAACCGGTGCACTGCTGGCCCCACCAACCCGACCACCTCATCAACGCCGAGCGACGACAGTGGAGGCACACGCATGACGTACCGCAGCATTCCAGTGCCGACGAGGTTGGTCGCGGCCAGCATTGCGCGCAGACGCGCTTCATCGCCACCGCCCAGGGCGCTGGACACCGCCGTGAGCAGATAGTCGTGCAGGAAACCGCGAAATGCATCGTTGGCATCGCTGTTCGACGTCGCCGACTGCACCATCGACACCATGCTCGCGGCCGTATCAGGCTGCTCCCAGATGCCAAGGTAGGCCCGCACTATGCGGCAGCCTAAGTCGTCGTCTTGGCGAGCGATCTCAGTCGTTAGCAAATCAGAGGGCAGCACCAGCTTCATCGACTCGCGGAACAATGCCGCCTTCGAGCCGAAGAGATACAAAACCATCGAAGGGTCTACTCGCGCATCATCTGCAATCGTCCGCAGCGTTGTTTTGTCGTAGCCATGGGCGGCGAACTGCCGCTTGGCCGCGCCAAGCACCGCGTCGCGCGATACCGGCTCGCCTTGGCGTCTACCGCGCCGCTTCTGAACTTCCCCAGGCGGCGACACGCTGCGAACGATATCATTTCAACACTCGTTGAAAAGCGGGCCGGGGCGGGTCGATCCGGTGTTCGCGGACACCGGCTCGGCCGCCCGCCGCTGGCTCTGGGTCGTCTGGCCCTAGGCCGTCTCGTCCGAGTGCAGCAGCGGGCGCAGTTTCGCGGTTTTGTCCGGGGTCCAGCCGGGCGGTGACAGCACGGCGGCCCAGCCGTCGGCGACGTCGGCGACGTAGCGGTGGCCATGGCCGTCGGGGACATCCACCGCCACGGCCATATCGGCCGACACCTGGAGGAAGGTCACGACCGGAATCCAGCGCGTCTGCGGCAGCACGTCATAGCCGCGCGGTTCGTTCAGCCAGTCGGGCTTGCTGAACAACAGGTCGGGCGTCCACCAGGCGATGGGATCCGACGCGTGCTGCAGATACACCACCCGCGGGTGGTCCCACGGCGCGTCGGGACGCGTCAAATTCTTTGCGCGAGCGACGAATCGGACATACCTGCCGTCCTGGTAGATCGGCAACCACTCCGGCGACCCGCCGTCACGGGTCGACGTCAGATCGGTCCAGATGGTGTTCTTGAAGGTCGGCCCGCTGAACAACGCCCCGTCGGTGCGCGCCAGCACGTTGTTCAGGCTCAAGAACGGCGCCTCGCCGCCGAACGATCCCAGGCTCTCGCCGAACACCACGAGCTTGGGTCGCTGGGCTTCGGGCAGCTGGCGGATCAGCTTGTCGACGGCCTCGAACAGGGCCTGCCCGGCGTGCCGGGCGTTCTCCTTGTCCACCAGGAACGAGAGCCAGCTCGGCAGGAACGAGTACTGCATGCTCACGATCGCGGTGTTGCCGTTGTACATGTATTCCAGCGCCGAGGCTTCCGCCTCGTTGATCCAGCCGGTGCCGGTGGTGGTGCCCACCGCGACGACGGCGCGCCGCAGTCCGCCGGTGCGCGCCAACTCCTGTGCCGCGAGCTCGGCGGCGGCCGTAATGCCCTTCGACGAGTCCAATCCGGCATAGGCGCGGATGGGCTCGATGGCCGGTGCACCGTTGAAGGTGGCGAGTTGCTCGACCGTCGGGCCGCCCTCGACGAAGACGCGGCCCTCGCGGCCCAACGACTCCCAGGACACCAGGGACTGCGGGCCACCGGATCGCAGCGGGGTTTTCGGGGGAGCGGTGTCGGGATTCATCTCCTCGTTGGCCGAGGCGAAGGTGTGGTTCATGGTCCGCATGGCGAACTTGAGCACCACGCCGTTGAGCAGGGTGATGGTCAGGACCACCAGCGTGACGACCACGATGGTGGCCGAGAGCCGAAACGGTGCGAACCGGTCAACCTGGTCGACCAAAACCCTGACCAGCCAGCGGGTGAATTGGCCCAGCTCGACCACCGTGAACAGCACCACCACCGACAGCACCCCGGCCAGCGGGTAGTCGTACCACTGAAGATGCGCCACGCCCATCAGGTCGCGCACGTCGTCCTGCCACACGTGGAACCAGATCGCCATGAGGACCTGGCCGACCACGCCGATCGGGATCAGCACCTTCCACGCCCAGCCTGGCGGCGCCGGGCTGTGATCCTTTTCGCGCATGAAGCGCACCAGCCAGACCGCGAACACGCCCAGGCCATAGCCGATGGCGCCGGAGAGCCCGCTGACCAGCCCCTGGAACAGCGGGCCGCGCGGCAGCAGCGACGGTGTGAGCGAAAGCCAAATGAAGACCAAACCCACCGTGGTGCCGGTGAACGTGTAATGCCTTACCCACCAAGGCTTTTCGGTCCACGGTAGGGTGGGCGCGGCGCGACCGAATCGCGGTGCGGCCACCGGTGCCGGCGCGGCGTCCGGCTCGGCTCCCGCGGACTCCTCGACGGCGTCGGCCGGGAGGTGAGCTGCCTCGGTGTTGGTCGCGGAAACCCGTTCGCTCATGTACGCGTCCTAGCGGTGGGTGAAGTTCGGTGGGCGCTTCTCGACGAAGGCCGCCATCCCTTCGGACTGGTCCTGCGTCGCGAACGTCGAGTGAAAGAGTCTGCGCTCGTAGAGAAGTCCTTCGGCCAGGGTCGACTCGAACGCGCGGTTGACGGCCTCCTTGGCCATCCTGGCAGCCGACCGCGACATCTGGGAGATGGTGGTCGCCACGGCCTTGGCCTCGGCCAGCAGGTCGTCGGCCGGCACCACCCGCGACACCAGACCGCTGCGTTCGGCTTCTTCGGCGCCGATGGTGCGGCCGGTCAGGATCAGGTCCATGGCCTTGGCCTTGCCGATGGCGCGGGTCAGCCGCTGGGAGCCGCCCATGCCCGGCAGCACACCGAGTTTGATCTCGGGCTGGCCGAATTTCGCTGTGTCGGCGGCGATCAGCACGTCGCACATCATGGCGAGCTCGCAGCCACCGCCCAGCGCGTGGCCGGCGACCGCGGCGATGGTGGGGGTGCGGACGGCGGCGAGCTTGCTCCACGGGGCGAAGAAATCGGCGCCGAAGGCGTCGGCGAAGGACAGCTCGGCCATCTCCTTGATGTCGGCGCCGGCGGCGAACGCCTTGGCCGAGCCGGTGATGATGATCGCCCCGATACCGGGGTCGGCGTCGAAATCCGCTGCCGCGCTGGTGACCTCGTTCATCACCTGGGTGTTGAGCGCGTTGAGGGCCTTCGGCCGGTTCAGGGTGATGATGCCGACGCGGTCGTCGCGTTCGACGAGGATGGTCTCGTAATCTGCCTCTGTCATCCAAACCGCCTTTCTAGAAACTCAAGTCGTCGTCGACCGGGGTGAAATACGCCTCGACGTCGGCCGCGGTGACCGCGGACAGCTCCGCCGGGGACCACTTCGGGTTGCGATCTTTGTCGATCAGCTGTGCGCGGATGCCCTCCACCAGATCGTGTGAGCGCAGCGACGCCGACGACACCCGATAGTCCTGCACCAGAACGTCTTTGAGCGTTTCGAGGCCGGCCGCGCGCCGCACCGCCTGCAGGGTCACCGACAGCGCTACCGGGGAGCGGGTGGCGATCAGGTCGGCGGCGTCCTCGGCCGGGCCGGCGCCGTGCCCGCGAAGCGCGGCGACGATGTCCGCAACGGTATCGCCGGAGAAGCAATCGTCGATCCAATCACGTTGCGCGGCAAGCTCGCTGGCCGGCGGTTCGACGGTGTACTTGTCGAGTGCGCGCTCGACGCCGTCGGTGATCACCGCGCGGCGGAACGCCTCGACGTCGCCGTGCGGCACGTAGTGGTCGGCGAAGCCCATCGCGATGGCGTCGGCTCCGGAGAACGGCGCCCCGGTCAGCGCGGCGTGCAGGCCCAGACCGCCGGGCGCCCGCGACAGCAGGTAGACCCCGCCGACGTCGGGGATGAAGCCGATGCCGACCTCAGGCATGGCGATCTTGGAGGTGTCGGTGACCACCCGGGTGTTCGCGTGCGCGCTGACGCCCACGCCGCCACCCATCACGATGCCGTCCATCAACGCCACGTAGGGCTTGGCGAACTCGGCGATCTGGGCATTGAGCAGATACTCGTCGCGCCAGAAGCGACGCGCCTCGACCCCGTCCTTGCGCGCGCTGTGATAGATGGACACCACGTCGCCGCCGGCGCACAGCCCGCGTTCACCGGCGCCTGAGAGCACCACCGCGCGCACCGCGTCGTCGTCGGCCCAGTCGGTGAGGACGGCGGTCAGCGCGTCCACCATCTGCTGGTTCAGCGAGTTGATCGCCTTGGGGCGGTTGAGAGTGATCAAGCCGACGCTTCCCTCGACTTCGGTCAGAACCTCATCGGATCCGTCGGTCACGCTTTCGCCTCCCTCAAGCCGGTCCAGCCTCGAGGAAGAAATCTAGATCGTCACGACCGGCGCAGTACCCGCGGGTAAGGGTTATCTTTAACGCGACGACAACGGCGGAGGCTATATAGAGCCGGAAATACACCGGAAAACGCCCAGGTCCGCTGGGAACCAGGGCGCAACGCCGATCGTTGAGATTGTGTTCGCACAGCTCGAAGCCAATTAGAGAGGATCCGACGGTGCGGGAGACAAGCAACCCGGTATTTCGTTCGCTGCCTAAGCAGAGGGGCGGATACGCACAATTCGGCACGGCCGCGCCCCCGATGCAGGGGTATGGGGCCGACCCCTACGCGGCTCCCTACGCGGCCCCGTACCAGGAGGCCAAAGCCTCGCGTCCGCTGACCATCGACGACGTCGTCACCAAGACCGGCATCACGCTGGCCGTGCTGGCGATCTCCGCCGTGGTCTCCTACTTCCTGGTCGCCCGCGACGTGGCGCTGGCCATGCCGCTGGCGCTGATCGGCGGATTGGGCGGCCTGGTCCTGGTGCTGGTCGCCACCTTCGGCCGCAAGCAGGACAACCCGGGCATCGTGCTGAGCTACGCCGTGCTCGAGGGCCTGGTGCTGGGCGCGATCTCGTTCGTCTTCGCCAACTTCTCGGTGTCCAACGCCAACGCCGGGGCGCTGATCGGTGAGGCGGTCCTGGGCACGTTCGGGGTGTTCTTCGGCATGCTCGTCGTCTACAAGACCGGCGCGATCCGGGTGACGCCCAAGTTCACCCGCATGCTGGTTGCCGCGATGTTCGGCGTGCTGGCCCTGATGCTCGGCAACTTCGTGTTGGCGATGTTCCACGTCAACGGCGGCACCGGCCTGGGCCTGCGCAGCGGCGGCACGGTGGCCATCATCTTCTCGCTGGTGTGCATCGCGATCGCGGCGTTCAGCTTCCTGATCGACTTCGATGCGGCCGACCAGATGGTCCGCGCCGGCGCGCCGGACAAGGCGGCATGGGGTATCGCCCTGGGCCTGACCGTGACGCTGGTGTGGCTGTACATCGAGATCCTGCGTCTGCTGAGTTATCTGCAGAACGACTAGCTCTCGTCAACGAAAAGACCGGCACGCCCCCTTGGCGTGCCGGTCTTTTCGTGTTGGAGCGCTTTCGCGTGCAGTGCCGCCGTTGAGTGTGCAGCGGCGGCGTTGAGTGTGAAGCGGCGGCGGGGTTACTCGGCGTGTCGTCGCCGAGGTTTCACACTCACCGCCCAGGTTTCACACTCACCGCGCCGGGCGCCCAGTTGACGAGCAGCGGCCTAGCTCAGCCGCTCGATCACCATCGCCATGCCCTGGCCGCCGCCGACGCACATGGTCTCCAGGCCGAACGTCTTGTCGTGCGTCTGCAGGTTGTTGAGCAGCGTGGTGGTGATGCGTGCGCCGGTCATGCCGAACGGGTGGCCCAGCGCGATCGCCCCACCGGACACGTTCAGCTTGTCCTCGTCGATGCCCAGCTCACGCGCCGAACCCAGCACCTGGACGGCGAACGCCTCGTTGATCTCGAACAGGTCGATGTCGCTGACCGACATGTTGGCGCGCGCCAGCGCCTTCTTGGTCGCCTCGATCGGGCCCAGGCCCATGATTTCCGGGGACAGGCCGCTGACCCCGGTGGACACGATGCGCGCGAGCGGCGTCAGGCCGAGTTCCTTGGCCTTGGTGTCGCTGGTGATCACCACCGCGGCGGCGCCGTCGTTGAGCGGGCACGCGTTGCCGGCGGTCACCGTGCCGTTGGGCCGGAACACGGGCTTGAGCTGGCTGATCTTCTCGTAGGTGGTGCCGGGGCGTGGGCCGTCGTCGACGCTCACCGTGGTGCCGTCGGGCAGGGTCACCGGGGTGATCTCCCGCTCGAAGAACCCGCTCTTGATCGCTTCCTCGGCGCGGTTCTGGCTGCGCACACCCCAGTGGTCCTGGTCTTCGCGGCTGATGCCGGTCAGCAGGGCGACGTTTTCGGCCGTCTGCCCCATCGCGATGTACACGTCGGGCACGTTGCCGTCGGCGCGTGGGTCGTGCCACTCGTCGGCGCCCTCGGCCGCGGCGGCCGACCGCTCCTGGGCCTCGCCGAACAGCGAGTTCTTGGTGTCCGGCCAGGAGTCGGCGCTGCCCTTGGCGAAGCGGGAGACGGTCTCCACCCCGGCGGAGATGAACGCGTCGCCCTCACCGGCCTTGATCGCGTGGAAGGCCATCCGGGAGGTCTGCAGCGACGACGAGCAGTACCGGTTGACGGTGGTGCCCGGCAGGAAGTCGTAGCCGAGTTCGACGGCGATGACCCGCGCCAGGTTGTATCCGGATTCGCCGGCGGGCTGGCCGCAGCCCAGGATCAGGTCATCGATCTGGTGGGGGTTCAGTGCGGGCACCTTGTCGAGTGCGGCGCGCACGATCTGGACGGTCAGGTCGTCGGGGCGCATGTTGACCAGCGACCCCTTCATCGCGCGGCCGATCGGCGAGCGAGCGGTTGAGACAATGACGGCTTCAGGCATGGTTATTCCCTTCAGGTCCCAGATCCCACAGATGGGGCTGGCTCGCTTGGCACCGGGTGGTGGGTCCGCTCCGACCGGCGACAACAAATCTAGTCGCTGCCGACCTCGGGGCACGAAGACGGGGCAGGTCCGGGCGCCGGACGCCGCCACAGCCGCGACATGACACTGCTGCGGGTGTGCCGCTGACCGAGCACCGGCGCCGCCGCGGGCACCGGCGGGCTCAGCGGCGGAAGCTCCACCTTCTCGCCCAGCGCGTCGCAGAGGGCGAGCAGCAGCGCGTCGGCCGCCAGCGCATAGGCGGGTGCCGAGGGGTGATAGCCGTCGGCGGAGAACATGGCCTCGGGTGTCGCGCGGAATTGCGGGGCCATCAGCTGCGCCAACGGCACCGGCACGCCGCCGGCCGACCGGACCGCCGCGGTCTGGGCGCGGGCCAGCTGCAGGCAGCGCTCGTGCGCCAGCGACCGCAGCGGCTGCGGAATGGCGCTGATGAATCCGAGGTCCGGGCAGGTGCCGACGATCACCACGGCGCCGCGGGCGCGCAGCTTGCGGACGGTCAGTGCCAGCCGCTGCGCCGACTGGCTGATGCCGTTGAGCGCAGTCACGTCGTTGGCGCCGACCATGATCACCGCGATGTCCGGCGGCGGGCCGGCCACGAACATGGCGTCGACCTGCCCGCACACGCCCTTGGAGGTGGCCCCGACAATCGCCTTGGTGCTCAACCGGATTCGTTTGCCGGTCTGCTCGGCCAGGCCCCGGGCGATCCGCACCCCGGGCACTTCGTCGGCGCTCATGCAGCCGTATCCCGCGGCGGTCGAGTCACCGAAGATCATCAGGTGCGAGTCGACCGCCATGCCGCGGTGCCACCGCTGGACCGGCCCGCCGCCGCGCTCGTACACGCCGTCCGCGCGGGGCGGGATGTCCCAGGACTTCGGAATGATCGTGCGCGCATGAGTGGCCTGGCCGACCAACAGACTGCGTGCCCCCAGGTAGGCGGTTCCTGTTGAGGCCAGCGCGCCCGCTGTGGCCAGGGCGATCGCCGAACGGCGTGGCACCCGCATGGTCACGCAATCGATTTTAGAGCGGCTTCGACGTTCGCGCGGGCGGCTGGAAAACGAACTGATCACGGTGCGAAGCAAAACCGGTATCAAATCAGCAATGTCCTACGTTGCACTAAGCAACCGCTGTCAAGCTGAAGACAAGGGATGGCTGAGCGCCTTGGCAAACGGCTGAACCAGACGCTCGGTCGCCTCGTCACATGCTGTATCGCACTACAACGGCGTAGGAAGTGTTGAGCATGACCGCACCTAGCAAGGAATCGGGGTCGTCGGCAAATACCGCTCGGCCACATGACGTCCTCAAGGCCCGCCGAGCGCAGGCGCGCAAGTTCGCGATCAGCGACGGCGCGCCGGTCGAGGTCCTGGAGTCCGGGCCCAGCGTGGCCGCGCGACTTGCCAACCTCACCTCACGGCTGACCATCCGGCCGATCCTGTCCGTCGGCAGTCACGTCCCCAACCTGCCATGGCCCTGGGGTCTCATCGACCTCACGGCCCGGGTGCTGATCCCCGCGTCGGCCACCGTCCGCGAGACCATCAAGCTGCCCCACGCCTCGGCGCAGCTGGTCCGCGCGCCCGGGGTGCTGCCCGCCGACGGCAGCCGCCGCGTGATCGTCTACCTGCACGGCGGCGCGTTTCTGACCTGTGGTGCCAACTCCCACGGCCGGCTCGTCGAAGCCCTGTCGAAGTTCGCCGACTCGCCCATCCTGGTGGTCAATTACCGTCTGCTGCCGAAGAATTCGGTGGGGATGGCGCTGGACGACTGCCACGACGCCTACCGCTGGCTGCGGCGGCGCGGATACCAGCCCGACCAGATCGTGCTGGCCGGTGACTCCGCCGGCGGCTACCTCGCGCTCACGCTGGCCCAGCGCCTGCAGGAGGAGGGCGAGGATCCCGCGGCGCTGGTGGCGATCTCGCCCCTGCTGCAGCTGGCCAAGGAACCCAAGCAGGCCCACCCCAACATCGAGACCGATGCCATGTTCACGGCCGGGGCGTTCGATGCGCTCGCCGAGCTGGTGGCGACGGCGGCCGGGAAGAACATCGTCGACGGCAAGCCCGAAGAGGTCTACGAGCCGCTCGACCACATCAAGCCGGGCCTGCCGCGCACGCTGATTCACGTGTCGGGCTCCGAGGTGCTGCTGCACGACGCGCGGCTGGCGGCGAGCCGGCTCGCCGCGGTGGGCGTGCCGGCCGAGGTGCGGGTGTGGCCCGGACAGGTCCACGACTTCCAACTGGCCGCGCCGATGGTGCCCGAGGCCGTGCGCTCGCTGCGCCAGATCGGCGACTACATTCGCGAGGCCACGGAGTAGACGCCGCACAGCGGTTGTGCGCCGCGCGAATCCGCCTGAGACGATGAATGCATGCGGATCGCTCAGCACATCAGTGACCTCATCGGCGGCACACCGCTGGTGCGGCTGAACTCCGTCGTCCCTGACGGCGCCGGCATCGTGGCGGCCAAGGTCGAATACCTCAATCCCGGTGGCAGCTCGAAGGACCGAATCGCGGTCAAGATGATCGACGCCGCCGAAGCCAGCGGACAGCTGCGACCGGGCGGCACCATCGTCGAACCCACCTCGGGCAACACCGGCGTCGGGCTGGCCCTCGTCGCCCAGCACCGCGGCTACAAGTGCGTGTTCGTCTGCCCCGATAAGGTCAGCGAGGACAAGCGCAACGTCCTGATGGCCTACGGCGCCGAGGTCGTCGTGTGCCCCACCGCCGTACCGCCCGACCACCCGGACAGCTACTACAGCGTCTCCGACCGGCTGGTCACCGAGATCGACGGCGCGTGGAAGCCCGACCAGTACGCCAACCCGGAAGGCCCGGCCAGCCACTACGCAACCACCGGCCCGGAGATCTGGGCCGACACCGACGGCAAGGTCACCCACTTCGTCGCCGGCATCGGCACCGGCGGGACGATCACCGGCGCCGGCCGCTACCTCAAAGAGGTGTCCGGCGGCGCGGTGCGCATCATCGGCGCCGACCCCGAAGGGTCGGTGTATTCCGGCGGCACCGGCCGGCCCTACCTGGTGGAGGGCGTCGGTGAGGACTTCTGGCCGCAGGCGTACGACCGGACGGTGCCCGACGAGATCATCGCGGTGTCCGACTCCGACTCGTTCGACATGACCCGGCGGCTGGCCCGCGAGGAAGCGATGCTGGTCGGCGGGTCGTGCGGCATGGCGGTGGTCGCCGCGCTCAAGGTCGCCGAGCAGGCCGGGCCCGACTCGATCGTGGTGGTGTTGCTGCCCGACGGCGGGCGGGGCTACATGTCCAAGATCTTCAACGACGCGTGGATGTCGTCGTACGGCTTCCTGCGTAGCCGCCTGGACGGGTCCACCGAGGAGGCCAGGGTCGGCGACGTGCTGCGGGGCAAATCCGGCGCCCTGCCCGACCTGGTGCACACCCACCCGTCCGAGACGGTGCGCGACGCCATCGGCATCCTGCGCGAGTACGGGGTGTCCCAGATGCCGGTCGTGGGGGCCGAGCCGCCGGTGATGGCGGGCGAGGTGGCCGGCAGCGTCTCCGAACGCGAACTGCTGTCCGCGGTCTTCGAGGGGCGGGCGAAACTGGCCGACGCGGTGTCGCTGCACATGAGCCCCCCGTTGCCGATGATCGGCGCCGGCGAACTGGTCAGCGCGGCCGGCAAGGCGCTGCGCGATTGGGACGCGTTGATGGTGGTCGAGGAGGGCAAACCGGTCGGGGTGATCACCCGGTATGACTTGCTGGGTTTCCTCTCCGACGGGCCGCGGGGGCTGTCCGGGCGCCGCTAGCCTTCGATGCCGCGCGTGGCCGTCGGCGCGCGCCGCGCGTCTCGCCCGGCCGCGAGCCGCTCGGGTACTGTTTCCGCTGTCCCAGCCAGGGGCCCAGCTGACCCGGAGTGGAAGGTTGCCCATGACAGATCAACCGCCCGGCGGCGCTTACCCGCCGCCTCCCTCGTCGCCCGGGTCTGCGGGTGGGCAGCAACCGCCATCGGGTGGGCAGGAGAATCCGCCTACGCCGCCTCCGCCGCCGCCATCCGGCGGCGCGTCCTATCCGCCACCCCCGCCGCCGCCCGGCGGGCGCGACAT
>NZ_LZKV01000032.1:0-6883 GCF_001672995.1 Mycobacterium sp. 1482292.6
CAGATGCGGCTGGGCCCCTACGCGGTGATGCACGCGATCGCCGACCACGTGGTGGACCACTACCTCGAGGTGAGCAGCCTGATGCTGGCCGACATCGACGGCATCGAGGGGCTGGCGTTCGCCCCGGGCAGCAAGATCGACGTCGAGCCGATTTATCTGCTCAAGCGCGAGGTGGTCGAACTGCGCCGGTGCGTCAATCCGCTGTCGGCCGCGTTCCATCGCATCCAGATGGACAACAAGGACGTCATCTCCAAAGAGGTGCGCCGCTATCTGCGCGACGTCGCCGACCACCACTCCGAGGCCGCGGACCAGATCGCCAGCTACGACGACATGCTCAACTCGCTGATCCAGGCGGCGCTGGCCCGCGTCGGGATGCAGCAGAACAACGACATGCGCAAGATGGCGGCCTGGGCCGGCATCTTGGCGGTGCCCACCATGGTCGCCGCCATCTACGGGATGAACTTCCATTTCATGCCGGAACTGAACTGGACGTGGGGCTATCCGGCGATCATGGCCGTGATGGCCGTCGCCTGCGTGGGACTGTATTTCCAGTTCCGGCGCAACAATTGGCTCTAGCGCTTTTCGCCGAGCAGACGCAAAAGCACCCATTTCTTGGGCGTGTCGGGTGTTTTTGCGTCTGGTCGTCGCGCATGGATCACAGGTTTGTTCACATCGCCGGAGCAACTGGCTACTTGGATCGCTTGCCTTGGCGCATGTTTACGGCTGTGGACATCGAAAAAGTGCTTTTCGACGGTGGCGGGCTGGCAACTACTTCTCAACTTTTGACCGTGGTCTCGCGCAGGCGTTTGGTCGGACTTGTGAAGTCCGGCAAGCTGATTCGGGTATGCCATGGGGTCTATGCGGCGAGAGAACCCGATGCGGCTGGCATGCTGGCCGCTCTCGACCTGGTAGTCGGCCAGCCGGTCGTCGCTTGCCTAGGTACCGCTGCCGGCCTGTACGGCTTCGACACCGAAAGCACCTATCGACTCCATGTCCTTGATCCAGGCGTAAGGATGCGCCCGTCACCTGGGGTTATGGTGCATCAGCGAATCGGTGCGCCGCTGCGGCAAGTCAACGGCCGCCTCGCGACGGCGCCCGCGTGGACCGCAGTCGAAGTAGCCCGAGCACTCCGGCCGCCACGCGCCCTGGCGACGCTTGATGCCGCCCTGCACATCGGCGCTTGTACGGCCGTGGAACTGGCCGCGGCGATTCGCGAACAGTGGGGACGCCGCGGAATCGTGAAGGTCCGCAAGCTAGTCGAATATGCCGACGGCCGCGCGGAATCACCGATGGAGAGCGAGGCGCGACTCGTATTCATCGCCAGCGGGCTGCCCACACCGGAGCTGCAACACACCATCCTGGACCGCTACGGCAAGCTGTGGCGTGTCGATTTCGCCTGGCCAGATGCGATGGTCGTGGCCGAATACGACAGCGTGGAATGGCACGTCGGCCGCGATGCCCTACTGCACGACCGGCTGAAAACCGCGCGATTGCAGGAGTGTGGATGGACATGTATTCCGATGACAGTTGACGACATCCGAAGAGATCCGGTCGGCCTGGTCGAGCGGATCAACAGTCACCTGAGGACGCCCCGCATAGCGGGCTGAGTCCACGCAGACCGTCGCGAGCAGACGCAAAGGCACCCAATTCTTCGGCGTGTCGGGTGCTTTTGCGTCTGCTCGGCAATAGTCAGTTAGGTTGTGCTGCGGGGCGATTCGGGTCCAGCACATCGACGCCGTCGTTGTCCCACGCCTGCCGCATCGCCTCGGCGCCCTTGAGCCGCACCCAGGCCGCCTCGGTTGCGGTGATGGGGGTCGCCGACAGGAACTGCACGGGGTCACGTGGCGGATCCAGCGCCAGATCGCCAATCTCGCTGCGGCCCAGCAGCACCGCGGTAAACGGCACCCGCGCCGACGGGGACGCCCACAGCGGCGAACCGAGATCGACCAGCGCGTCCGCGCACAGCACCACACCGTCGACGGCCGGCGCCGCGGCCAGGACTGCCAGGCTGCGCGCGATGCCGGTGATCGGGCCGGGATCGCGCAATTGGAGCACGATTTCGGCGCGCGGACCGCGCAACGGGTCGGCGATGTCCAGCGTCGGTTCGGTCATCGGGTGGCGTGAGCAGCCCAGGGTGACGTAGTGCACCGTCGTGTCCGGCTCGCGGAAACGCAGCACCTCGATGGTCTCGGTGCCCAGAAACGTCACACTCGCCGCGTCGGGCTCGGCGTCGGTGAAGTGTGCCCGCAGATGCGCGCGCAGCTGATCCTGTGTCACGGTGCCCCGGCCGGCGCGATGGTCAGGTTGGCCCCGGTGTCCGCATCGAAGACCGCCAGCTTGGTGGTGTCCATTGCCAATTCGATCGACTGCCCGATGGCCGCCGCGGATTCGGCGGGAACCCTTGCCACGAACTGGGTTTCGTGAGCGTCCGACTCGGCGGCCAGCTCGTCCAGCTGGGCCGAGTGCGCCGCCCACGCCGCGGTGGAGAAGTAGACGTACTTGTCCGCGCCCAGCGACTCCACCAGGTCGACCTTCACCTCGAAGGTCAGCGCTCTGATGCGCTGGTAGCCGTCGATCAACGCGGCGTCGGACAGATGCTCGGGCCGCACGCCGACGATGACGTTCGCGGGCCGCGGATGCTGGGCGATCACCTCCTGGACCTCCGCTGTCAGCATCACCTCGCCGAACGGCAGTTTGAGCCCGACGGGCGACAGCGTGGCCGGAAAGAAGTTCATCGCCGGTGAACCGATGAAGCCGGCGACGAACAGGTTGGCGGGCTGCTCGTACAGCTCGTCGGGCGTGCCGATCTGTTGCGCGACACCGGAATGCATCACCACCACGCGATCGCCCAGCGTCATGGCCTCGGTCTGGTCGTGGGTGACGTAGACGGTCGTGGTGCCCAGCCGTTTCTGCAACCTGGCGATCTCGCCGCGCATCTGCACCCGCAGTTTCGCGTCCAGGTTCGACAGTGGCTCGTCCATCAGAAACGCCTTGGGATGGCGCACGATGGCGCGGCCCATCGCCACCCGTTGGCGTTGCCCACCCGACAACTGTGACGGCTTGCGATCCAGAAGTTCGGTCAGATCAAGGGTTTTCGCCGTCTCCTCGACCTTCTGGGCGATCTCGGGCTTCTTCATCTTGGCCAGCGTCAACGGAAAGGCGATGTTCTGCCGCACCGTCATGTGCGGGTACAGCGCGTACGACTGGAACACCATCGCGATATCGCGGTCTTTGGGCGCCTTCTCGTTCACCCGTTCACCGCCGATGCGCAGCTCGCCGGATGAGATGTCCTCAAGCCCGGCAATCATATTCAAGGTGGTCGTCTTGCCGCAGCCCGAAGGGCCCACCAGGATCAGGAATTCGCCGTCGGCGATGGTCAGGTTCAGGTCGTGCACCGCCGTCGCGCCGTCCGGGTAACTCTTGCTGACATGCTCCAGCACAATCTCGGCCATCGAGTTATCCCTTCACAGCGCCAGAGGTCAGCCCGGCGACGATTCGTCGTTGGAAGATTAGAACAAAAGCGATGATGGGGACGGTGATCACGACGGCGCCCGCCGCGATCGATCCGGTCGGTTCCTCGAACTGCGAACTGCCGCTGAAGTTCACGATCGCCACCGGAGCGGTGATGGCCGCCTTGGTGGCGGTCAGGGTCAACGCCAGCAGCAGATCGTTCCAGGCGAAGATGAACACCAGGATCGCCGCCGTCACCACGCCGGGTGCGGCCAGCGGCACGATCACCTTGCGGAACGCCTGAGCCGGTGTCGCACCGTCCATTTTCGCCGCCTTCTCCAGATCCCAAGGGATCTCCCGGAAGAACGCCGACAGGGTGTAGATCGCGAGCGGCAGCCCGAAGGTGATGTACGGCAGGATCAGGCCCGGCCAGGTGTCGAACAAGCCGACGAAGCGTTCGATGTTGAACAACGGCGTCACCAGCGAGATGGCGGGAAACATGGTGATCAACAGGGTGGCGCCCACCAGCAGTCGCTTGCCCGGAAAGTCCAGCCGGGCAATCGCATACGCCGCCATGGCGCCGAGCACCACGGCGATCGCGGTGGTGATCAGGGCGATCCCCACGGAGTTGATCAGCGCCGAACTGAAGAAGTCACCGCGAAAGATGCCGCGATAGTTGTCCAGCGATATCGACGACGGAATCAGCTTGCCGTCCTTGATCGTCGAGCTCGGCTTCAGCGACAGGCTGAAGATCCACAGCACGGGCAGCAGCGCATACACCCCTACCAGGGTGTCGACGACGGCCCAGAGCGCGGTGCGCCGCGCGCCGATCGACAATCCCGCCCGATCAGCGGCCATCGACATCACCCCCGGGCGCCGCCGCACCGAACACCTTGATGAACACCAACGCGATGACGCCCACGCACAAAAAGATCAGCACGCTGATCGCCGATCCGAGCCCGAGGTTGAAGCCCTTGAACAGGTTGTCGTAGCCCAGCATCGACACCGATCCGGTGTTGTTGGCGCCGTTGGTGATCACGTAGATGTTGTCGAAAATGCGGAACGCGTCCAGGGTCCGGAACAACAGCGCGACCACCACCGCGGGCTTGATGATCGGCAGGGTGACTCGTGTCAGCCGCCGCCACGCGCCGGCGCCGTCGACCTGGGCGGACTTCAGCAGATCCTCCGGGACCAGCGCCAAACCGGCCAGCAACAGCAACGACATGAAAGGTGTTGTCTTCCATACCTCGGCGACCACGACGATCCCCAGCGACGGAACCTGTTCGGTCAGCGGTGCGCTGCCTTGCGGTAGCAGGTTGGCCAGATAACCGGTGCCCGGCGTCCACGCGTAATACCAGCTGTAGGACGCGACCGCGGTGACGATGCCATACGGGATCAGGACCGCGGTGCGCACCAGGCCCTTGCCGACCATGGTGCGGTGCATGACCAGCGCGAGCGCCAACCCCAGCACGAATTCGAGGCAGACCGAGACCACCGTGATGCCCAGCGTCACCGCCAGTGCCGTCCACCAATAGCGATCGGTCAGGATGGTCACGTAGTTGTTCAGCCCGACGAACGCCGTGTCGTTGGGGGCGGCAAGGTTGTTGCGCTGCAAGCTCAACCAGACGGCGTAGCCGATCGGATACGCCGTCACCAACAGCATCAGCATCGCCGCGGGGGCGACCAGAAGAAACGCCAACCTCCGTTCCGCCGGCCGGCGGCGCCACCGTGGTAGGACCGATGTCGTTGGCGCGGTGCGGGTTTCGGAGACCGTGGCGGTCACGGCAGCAGCCCCTTCCCGTCGATCGCCTTCTGCACCTGCGTGCTGAGCTCGTCGGCGGTCCGCTCGGGATCGATCTGGTTGATCGGGCTCAGCGTCGCGGCGAGCCGAATAGCCACCCCCTGGTAGACCGGCGTCGCCGGGCGCACCGCGGCATCGGTGAGCTGGCGGCGAATGATGGTGTACATCGGGTATTTCGCCTGAAATTGCGAGTCGGAATACAGCGACGCGCGCACCGGCGGCAGCCCGCCTTCGAGCGAAACATACTTCTGGTGGGCCAGATTGCGCAGGCAGCGGATGGCTTCGAAGGCTTCGGCACGGTGACGCGAGGTGCTGGCCACCGCCAGGTTGGCCCCGCCGATCGTCACCTTGGCCGGGCGGCCGGGCGCCACGCCGGGATACGGGGCGAACCCGAACACTTGTTGGCTGGCCTGGTACGCGATGCGGAACTGCTCGTCATCGGGCACGAAGGCGCCGGTGTCGTTGATGCTGCCGGCCAGCATCGGGTTCCGGTTGAGCGGCAGGAACGGCACCCCGCCCTTCACCGCGTTCTCCAGCATGGACGCCAGCGCGTAGGGCCAGTTGACGGCGAGCGCGGCCCGGCCCTGTTCGACGGCCAGGCGCGCGGTGCTCTCGTCGGTCCGGCTGATCGACGGATCCGCTCCGGGCGCGACGGCCACCGACTTGAGGACGCGCAGCGCGGTCACGGTGGCCGCCCGGTGCGCGGGCGTGTCGGTCAGCGTGACCCGGCGACCGTCCTCGGAGAGCACCTGGCCGCCGCCGCTCGCCAACAGCGTGTTGAACCAGACCACCAGGCCTTCGCCCTCGTTGGCCTGCACGCCGATCCAGCTGGGCTGCCCAGCGGCGTGCAGCCTGGTGGCCTCGGACACCATGCCGTCCCAGGTTCGCGGTGGCTGAGGCACCAGATCTGGCCGGTACCAGAGCAATTCGGTATTGGTGGTGACGGGGGCGCCGTACAGTTTGCCTTGCCAACGCGCCGTCGCCAGCGGACCCGGCAGGGTGTCGACCGTGGCGTCGGACTCGGCGCGTCCCTCGGGATCGTCGGACAGCGGCAGCGCCCAGCCGGCTTCGGCGAACTCGGCGGTCCACACCACGTCCAGCGACATCACGTCCAGCGTGCGGTCGCGACCGGTCAGCCGGCGCGCCAGCTGCAGACGCTGTTCGCCGGGGGCCCGGGGCAGACTGATCTGCTGGATGGCGAAGCGACCGTTGAATTGCCTAGTGCAGTCCTGCGCCACCGTCGTGAAGGTCGCCCCGTCGGCGGCCGTGGTGTAGAAGCTGATCACCAAGCCATGGCCACCGGAACCGCAGGCCGATACCGCCGCGGCGATGATCGCCGTCGTCAGCGCGAACGCGCCTACCCGGCGCACGCGCCCGCGACGAATCACCACCAATTCACACCTCTCGGGCGCGGCTCAGATCGCCAAGCGCGCCAACAGATCCCGCGCCTTCTCTGCGTTCTGCGGATCACAGAGCACGTCGTAGCGCCCGGCTACCAGCTGCATGGTCGAACTGAAATCCCTGGTGCCGCGGGCCATCGAATACGGAACGGCGGAGGTGATCAACCCGAAGAACACGCCGGCGACCAGACCCGTGGCCAGCGCTCCCCACGGATTGGGACTGAAGAAGCCC